>SVTS01000057.1 GCA_015063645.1 Oscillospiraceae bacterium
GAAAAGGGCTTAGCCCTTTTTCAGGGGTCCCTGCGATGGTTCCTCCCCCGCCTCGCCGCGTTAGCGGCGAAAAAAGCTGCACTTGTGCATATTGTATACAGTATGTGCTTAAGTTAATGACATTGGGTTCAAGGAGGGCAGAGTCCCCCTGAGAAAACATGCAATTATGCTTCACGCAACAGGAGAAAAACGCATGTTAATCAGTGCTTGCTTTATTTCAATACAGCATATGTCGTAGGCATTTCAAGCGGATGCCAGTCGGTACGCAGCACCTGTCTGTCTATAAGCAGCGATGCGGGAATACAGACGGCGTTGACAAATCTGTCCATTGCGGCAATTCCCGCGGTCTGATCCTGCAGATGCCCGGGCGTATGTACGCTTAAAATCCGCACGGCATTCCGATCCATGCTTCTGATGATCGGCGCCAGTTCTGTGTCCGTAAACGTTTTTGCCATATGGATAACCTGCATGTACTGCTGCTCGGTATAAACCGGAACACACACGCGATAAGCATCATTTTCTCTGATGAGATACCCTTTCTGTATCATTTCCGCGACTGCATCCAGATCGTATTCGCTGAGCAGTCTGTTTTCACCGCGGCAAATATCGCAGAAGATATTGATATACCGCTCCCTGCCGTAGAAATCATGGTGGTCGCCCTTGCCTCCCTTCAGATAGTCAAAAAAGTACAGGCTGTCCCCGTGTTTGCCATCTACACCGCAATAGGAGAAAAGATGCTTCTCATTCAGTTTCTCCACGCACCAGAGATACGCGGACTCGCCCCAGCCTGTCTTCGGCGCATGTTTTTTATCGCCGCAATCCACGCCGTGGATCATTCTGAAAAGGATCACCGCAAGCTGCCAGCGCAAAGTATTCTCCGAAAAATCACTGCCGCAAAAACCGATTGCTTTATACGCCGCCTCATTTGCAAACAGGAACTCTTCCATTTTATCCGCGATCTGCGTGTGATATTCTGCCGCGGCTCTCTCCATCTCATCAGCACACGCAGAGGTGATAACGATCACGTTTGCTTTATAGTGTTTTCCTTCTCTGACGATGATCCGTCTGTCCTCCAGACTGCGGATCTCCTCATCCAGATACGGAAGCGGAATCCCGGTTTCAAGACTGATCTGCTGTACCGTAAGCGAATCATTATAACAGGCGCTGACGATATTCTGGCGGATTTTGCTTTGCATAAACTGCCAGAAACGGTTCGGTCCCTGACCGCTGTACATGGGAATCAGCGTTTTGGGATTATAGCTGAGCTCTCCAAGATTTCTCTCCATACTCATTCCTTCTTTCAGTTTTTTTCTTGATTTAAAAAGCAGATACTTTACCATGCTTTCGGAGATGGCAAGAGCGGATGCGATTTCCGAGCAGGAACGTCCATCGATATAGTACAGAATCGCCGCTTTCCGGTATTTCTCAGACAGCAGTGTCAGTTCACGCCGGAGCAGATATATATCACCGCGTTCTTCAGAAAACTGCTCTACTGCGGGGATATCCTCCGTCAGCTCGCCGGTGCTGTTCCTCAGCTTTTTTCTGTACCACTGCTTACAGACATTTCCTGCGACTCCCCACATAAATGCGTAGAATGCCCTGTCATCCCGGATGTTCTCCGCCGATTTGATCAGTTCGCATAAAATATCCTGAGACAGATCCTCCGCATCCTCCCGGGTGGATGTTTTCGCCCTGCAATACGAGAAGATCGTTCTGGATACCTCCGCTATTTTACTGTGAAGTTCCCTTTCGTTCATCGGATCACCGCCCTGCCGTTTTCAGATGCATCTGCCTTAATAGTGAAAGAAAAATGATTCGGTTAATGTTTTTCCATAATTTTTTTAATTTGAGCCTCGGTAAACATATTCAGACAGGAACAGTCTGCGCCTCCGGGACTTTTTATCATTATAACAAAAAGTGCCGCTTCGGTCAATATCCGATGCAATCACGTTCGGGAAAATGACACACCGCTTGTTGACAAAGCCGGACAGCTGTGATACAATACAAAACAGATATCATCTGAAATGTACGGGGGAAACATAAACGCGGATATTTTACCCGTTCCGCTCATCACGGACGTGTCGCGGTACGGCTCCGCCGTCCTAATACTGACATGCAAGGAGAATCCATATGCATATTACTGTTCTGAACGGAAGCCCCAAGGGGGCATACAGCATCACCCTGCAGACTGTGCGCTATCTGGCGGCACTGTATCCGGAGCACACCTTTGAAGAAATCGCCGTCGGGCAGAAGATCCGCGCACTGGAAAAAGATCTCACCCCCGCCATTGAGGCGATGAACCGGGCGGATCTGATTCTGTTTTCCTACCCGGTATATACATTCATCGCGCCGTGGCAGATGCACCGTTTTCTGGAGCTGATCCGCGAAAAAAGCGTATCTCCCGCAGGAAAATTCGCGGCACAGATCACTACCTCCAAGCACTTTTACGATATCACCGCCCATCGGTATATTGAGGATATGTGTTCCGATCTGGGGCTGCGGTATGTGGGCGGACTGTCCGCGGATATGGACGATCTGCTCAGTGAAAAAGGACGGAAAGAAGCCCGGGAATTTTTCGGGTATCTCCTGTTCTGCATGGAGAAAAATATTTGTCGGGAACCCTCTCCCACACCGATGCTCCTGCGCCACATGGAAGTGGCAGTTCCCGCGGAAACTGCGGCAGACAAGCCGGGCGATATTGCCGTTGTCACCAACTGTGCGGAAGGAGATATCCAGCTGAAGAGGATGATCGACCGCTTTGCCGCAGTCATGCCGCGAAAGGTGCGGGTAGTCAACATCCGGGAATACCCGTTCAGCGGCGGATGCCTGGGATGCTTCAACTGCGCCGTGTCGGGCAAATGTGTCTACAAGGACGGATTTGACGAATACCTGCGCCAGACAATCCAGACAGCCGAAGCGATCGTATACGCCTTCACCGTGCAGGATCACTCCATGGGAGCCTCGTTCAAGCTGTATGATGACCGCCAGTTCTGCAACGGTCACCGCACCGTCACCATGGGCATGCCCATGGGCTATCTGGTCAGCGGTCAGCTCTCACGGGAGAGAAATCTGCAGACGATCATCGAAGCCCGTGCGCAGGTGGGCGGCAATTTTCTCGCCGGTGTCGCCACGGACGAGGAGGAGCCCAACAGCGCAATCGACAAGCTGGCAGCATCGCTGGAATACGCCCTGCAGACGAAATACGCGCCGCCGGCGAACTTCTATGGCGTAGGCGGCATGAAGATCTTCCGCGATCTGATCTGGCTGATGCAGGGCATGATGCGGGCGGATCACAAATTCTACAAGGCGCACGGTCAGTACGATTTCCCCCAGAAGAAGCGGGGCATGATGCTGAAAATGTACGCCGTCGGCGCACTGCTCTCCTCCCCGAAGATCAAGGCGAAGATGGGCAATGCCATGAATGAAGGCATGCTTGCGCCGTATAAGAAAGTGCTGAATAATGTGATAAAGGATGACGGCAAGTAATCACCCAATCTTAATTTTGTGCGTATTGCACAAACCGGGGGGGCATCCACTTTCTTTATTCACTTTTGACGATGACAGTGGATACAAAAAGAACCATTGCAGCACTGCTGGCATCTCTGATGCTTCTACCCACGCTTGCCGCGTGTTCCGAAGATACACCGAACACGCCCGACACAGCCGACACCACAGCCCCTGCAGACACCACCACCGCTGAAACCGAACCACGAGAGACGGAGCGTCACGAGATCAAGGACGATCTTCCCGCCGATCTGAAATTCAACGGACGTACTTTCCGCGTCTATGTGTCCACCAAAGCCGCACACAGGGATTTTGTCGCAGGCGTGGAGGAGAAAGAGGGTGACATCGTCAACGATGTGGTCATGAACCGCAACATGAATGTGGAAGAACGTCTGGAGGTTAAACTTGTCAGCGACGGTTTTGACTGGGCATGGAATACTGTAGCCGGTGCTATTTCCCAGCTGATTCTGGCAGGTGATTATTTTACCAATGTTATCGGCAACATACGCACCAACTACTTCAACAAGACCCTCTATACGGATCTCTGCGGTGATCCGGATTTGCTGTATCAGGAAGTTCCGGACGGTAAGTTTACCTTGGATCGGATGAACACTCCGCGATATGGAGGACGATTTCGGTTATCTGCCTTTCCCGAAGTACGATGACGAACAGGAAGAATACCATTCCCTCGTTCATGACACGGCGCTTCAAGGCTGTATTTCCATTGGTTCCCAGAATCTGGATATAGCAGGTGCCGTTTTGGAAGCACTGAACGCCGAAGCTTACCGCATTGTTACCCCCACATGGTATGAATCTGCACTGAAGCTGAAGTATGCCCGCGATGATGTAGCTTCTCAGATGATTGATCTTATCAAAGATTCCATGACTACGAATTTTATTTTTGCGTACTGCTTCTCACTGAACAATCTTGGTTTGATCTACCGTAACCTTATTGGCGGAAACAATCCAAACTATGCTTCTTACGTTCAGTCCATCCTGCCTGCCGCCGAGCAGAAGCTCGCCGATCTGGTAAAGGTTTTCAAGGGCGAATAATCCACCGCAATCGAAAAACAACCTCCCGTGCACATTGCACGGGAGGTTCTCTTTTTGGTTACGGTTCTGCCACCAGCGTATTTCTTGTGAGCCACGCTTCTTCGATCAGCGCGTCCACGTCCAGCTTGGCTTCCTGCTCCAGTACCTTTTCAAGCACGGGCTGGGTTCTGGGATGACGGGGAGTGAAGACAGTGCAGCAGTCCTCGTACGGCAGGATCGATGTTTCAAACGTACCGATTTCACGGGCGGTGACAACGATCTCCTCTTTATCCATGCCGATCAGCGGACGCAGGATCGGGCGGTCCGCAGCATCTTCTGTCACACGGATAGCCGCCAGCGTCTGGCTGGCAACCTGACCGAGGCTTTCGCCGGTAACCAGCGCGGTCGCACCGCACTGATCCGCCATGCGGCATGCCAGCTTCATCATGAAGCGGCGGAGCAGCAGGGTGAAGTAATCCTCATCACACTTATCCCGCATCTCCTCCTGAATATGAGTCAGGGAAATCACATGCATGCGGATCTTTCCGCAGTATTCGGACATGATCTTTGCCAGAGTGAACACTTTTTCACGCGCCATTTCACTGGTGTAGGGGATGCTTTCAAAATAGAGCGCATCCAGCGCCAGTCCGCGGCGCGCCATGCGGTAGCCTGCCACAGGGCTGTCAATACCGCCGGAAAGAAGCAGCAGTCCGTGTCCGCCGCATCCCACAGGAATACCGCCGGCACCGCGTTCCTGACCGGCGTGGATATACGCCGCGCGGTCACGCACTTCCACGCGCACGGTGATCTCGGGCGTGGTCAGATCAACCTTCAGCCGGGGCATAACGGACAGAACAGCACCGCCCACTTCCGCAGACAGCTCGGGAGATTTCAGCGGGAAGCGCTTATCGGAACGCTTCGCCTCCACGCGGAAGGATTTGTATCCCGCAAGGCGCTCGGGCAGATACTCCGCCGCTACGCGGAGGATATCCTCAACGGTCTTTTCCGCCACAGCGGCACGGGTCACACCGACGAAGCCGAACACATGCTTCGCCTGACGGTACATCTCCTCGATATCCTCGTCCTCGCCCATCGGCTCAATGCAGACTGTACTCTGCGCATAGCTGACGCTGAAATTGCCGACACGCGCGGCGCGGCGGCGCACATCTTTCAGCAGAATGCTTTCAAACTGTGCCTTATTGGCACCTTTCAGAATAATTTCTCCGTATTTGCAAAGGATTACTTCTTTCATTTATATTTCTCCTGATAATTGATCGTTCCGGAATTCTTCCGCCTGCTGTACGGCGGACTGCACAAGAAGGGCATATCCGCATCCGCGCACGAAGTGGATCTGCACACTCATGGGCAGCTGCGCCAGTTTTTTCCGCAGATAGCTGATATACACATCTGCGCCGTTTCCGGCAGTCCGGGAAAAGCCCGCCTGCAGTTTTTCTCGACTGACAGGCGCCGGTGATGCCGCGTAGAGCACGGTGAACACATCCGCCTCTCTATGTGTAAGCAAAACTTCATTCCCACCGCAGGAAATCATACGCCGGACTGGGTCCCAGCACAGCTGCGGTGCCGGTACCGGAGATTCCCGTTTTTCCGTTTTTTCCTGCTGATCCGACACGGAAACCGTACCACTCAGCTGTTCCACAGCAGCGGTAAAATCCGCAAAAAGGAACGGACGGGAGAGAATTCTGCCGGATATATCCGCGGGCAGGGACAGCTCCGCCGGAACAATGGAAAACAGGATCAACGGCAGTGCATTTTCCCGGCAGTACCGGAACGCATCCGCCTGCATGCCTGCATCATCTCCGTCCGCTATGACGATTCCGGAGGATGCGCTTCCGCATAGCGCCGCCAGCATCCGGCACATCACTGCATCTCCGCAGAAGATTGCCGCTTCGCCGTGCATGAACATATGCGCGCCTCCCCTCCGTATAATTGCGGTCTGTCCATAATATATATATGATACCAATTTCCCGCCCTTTTGTCAATCGGAACGGGGATATTTTCCGAAAAAGATACGGAGATCGCCATGCATTTTCTGCTCACACTGGCAATTGTTGTGCTGATTTTTCTGAACGGTGCTACCGATGCTTCCAACGCCATTGCTGCCTCGGTTTCCTCCGGTGCGCTGCGGATGCGGCAGGCGGCGCTGCTCTCCGCAGTCTGCAACACAGCGGGCGGCATCATCGGCGGAATTTATCTGGACGGGATTGCAAAATCCGTCATAGAATCGGCGGACTTCGGCACCAGAGGTGAAACCGGCGTACTCGCCGCGCTCGCCTCCTCGGTGATATTCACATTCTGTGCGTGGATATTCTGTCTGCCCACCAGCGAAAGTCATGCCCTGCTTGCCGCTGCCGCCGGTGCATCTGTGATTCTCGGCGAAAGCATATCTCCGGCGCGCGTGCTGCTTCCTGCTGTGTGCTGGATGACGCTCTGTACCGTTTTCGGCTTTCTGTCGGGAATAGCCTTCGGCAGATTCTTTCCGCACACGCTCAAACCGCGCACTGTGTGCAGGCTTCAGATTTTCTGTGCCGCGGCGGCGGCGTTCCTCCACGGTGCGCAGGATCTTGTGAAATTCACCGCGCTGCTTTATGCCGCAGGCGGAAAACCGCATCCGTTTCTCCTGCCCGCGGCAGCGGCAATGATGGGACTGGGCACACTCTGCGGAGGCAGGCGGATGACGGAAGCGGTAGGGGACGGCTTGGCATCTCTTGACAGCCGGACCGCCCTCGCCACCGATCTTGCTTCGGCTGCGTCACTTGCTGTCCTCAGTCTGCTGGGAATCCCTGCCTCCACCACCCATACGAGAACAGCCTCAGCGGCAGGCGGGGCACTTGTCAGTCAGGATTGCTGCCTGCATTCCGGTTCCTTTTTCCGCTTCGCCGCCGCGTGGATTCTGACCTTTCCGGTATGCGCTGCGCTGTCCGCTCTGCTGTGTAAACTTCTTGTCTTATTTTGTGAAATCTATTGACAAAGAGAACATCCCATGTTACAATTTAGAAAACAAATGTAGCTACATATTTTTTACCATACAGGAGTGTCGAAAAATGGAAAAACTCAGAGTTGGCGTTATCGGTCTCAGCGGACGCGGATACGGACAGATGAAAAACATCATTCTTCCCCGTGATAATGTGGAAGTCACCGCCGTCTGCGATCTGTACGAAGACCGCAATGAGCGCGCAGCCGCAACTGTAGAAGAAAAATCCGGCAAACGTCCTTTCGTTACCACCGATTACCGAGAACTGTGCAGCCGTTCCGACGTGGATGTTGTTGTGATCGCCAGCGCATGGGAAGGTCATATCGATCAGGCGATCTGCGCGATGGAAAATAAAAAATACTGCGCCATGGAAGTTGGCGGAGCCTATTCTCTGCATGACTGCTTCCGTCTGGTAGATACATACGAGCACACCGGCATGCAGTGCATGATGCTGGAGAACTGCTGCTTCGGACGCCGTGAGCTGATGGTGCTGAACATGGTCCGTCAGGGTCTCTTCGGCAGTATCGTTCACTGTGCCGGCGGTTATCTGCACGATCTGCGCGGCGAGATCACCTTCGGTGAGGAAAAGCGTCACTACCGTCTGCGCAACTACATGAACCGCAACTGCGAAAACTATCCGACCCATGAGCTCGGTCCGATCGCCAAGGTACTGAACATCAACCGCGGCAACCGCATGGTTTCCCTGACCTCCACCGCATCCTGCTCCCGCGGTCTGCATGAATTCATCCGCGGCAGAGAGGATGCCAACAAGGATCTGCTGAACCACCAGTTCGTACAGGGCGATATCGTCAATACCGTTATCAAATGTGCACACGGCGAGACCATCGAGCTGACGCTGGATACCACTCTGCCCCGTTACTACAGCCGCGGCTTCACCGTTCGCGGAACGAAGGGCATGTACAACGAGATCAACGACTCCATTTATATCGACGGTATGCACAATGAGTTCCACGAGAAGTGGAAACAGCAGTGGGGCAACGCCTCTGAATTCGCCGAGAAGTATGAGCATCCGATCTGGGATAAGTTCATCCATGACGGCGTTCGCGGCGGTCACGGCGGCATCGACTGGCTGGAATACGACGCATTCTTCGGCGCAATCGAGCGTGGTATCGATCCGCCCATCGACACCTATGACACCGCTGCATGGATGGCTATCACGCCCCTCTCTGAGGAGTCCATCAGCATCGGCAGTGCTCCCGTTGCTATCCCCGACTTTACTCACGGTCAGTGGACACACCGCGCACCGGAAGTGGAATGGGATATGGCAATCCTGTAATCCGCGGGAGGAATACCCATATGGATCTGAGTAAATCTACTCTCGTTTTCCTGGGATCTTCCGTCACATACGGCGGAGGCAACTGGAGCATGTGTGACTACATAGCGGAGACAACCGGTGCTCAGGTAATCAAATGGGCTGTATCCGGAACGACGCTGTGTACAACAAGACCCAACTCCTATGTAGAGCGTCTCGATGCCCACATTGGTACGCAGGATCGCTGTGATCATTTTGTCTGCCAACTCTCCACCAACGATGCCCATGGATGCCCGCTGGGTAAGGTCAGCGAATCCTCCAATCCCGCCGATTTCGATGTATCCACCGTTGCCGGTGCCATCGAATACATCATTGCATCTGCCAGAGCACGTTGGGGCTGTCCCGTCTCCTTCTATACAGGCACGCGGATGAACAACAAAGTCTACGAACAGATGGTGGAGCTTCTGCTTGCCATCAGCCGCAAATGGAACATCGGTGTGCTGGATCTCTGGCATGATCCGCAGATGTGCGCGGTCACTCCGGAAGAATATGCACGTTACATGCGTGATTCCGTACACCCCACAAAGGAAGGCTATACTGAGTGGTGGGGACCGAAATTCATCGCGTTTCTCAGCAAATAATACAGCTGCACAGGGTCATTTTCCGACTCTGTGCAGTCTCTTTCTTTTACACGAATTGCATAAAATTTGCATCCGGCATCCACCGCCTTTGTAAACATCCACAAATCGCGAAAAACTTTAGCACTTTACTTGACTAAAGTAAGTGAATGTGATATAATAATGTACATCACGAAATATTCGAAAAGGGTTTTTTTATGGAAATCAATCAGAGCGTTCTGAAAACAGAGGAACGCGCGATGCTGTCTCTCAGAGGGCTGTACAGCCAATACGGCTATGCACAGTTCAAAATGAGCAAATTTGAGGAATACGACTTCTACGCGCAGTCCAAAAACTTCCTGCGCAGCGATTCGATCATCACTTTCACCGGTGCCTCCGGCAAGCTGATGGCGCTTCGTCCGGATGTGACACTGTCTATCGTAAAAAATGTCAAAGGCAATCCGCCTCAGCCGGTCAAGGTATATTATAACGAAAACGTCTACCGCGCCTCCAGCGACAGTCACGAGCTGACCGAGATCATGCAGACCGGTCTGGAATGCATCGGCGATATCGATCTGTATCAATCCGCCGAGGTAATCCTTCTGGCTGCAAAGAGTCTCGCCACCATCGCGGACAGCTATATTCTGGATCTGTCCCACATGGGATTCCTTTCCGCCATGTTTGACGGTGCGGCAGTGCCGGAAGCAGCCCGTCCGGCTCTTCTGCAGTGCATCAGCGAAAAGAATGCCCACGGCATCACCGCGATCTGCGCGGATGCGGGCGTATCGGAAGAAAACGCGGCACGCATTGCCCGTGCATCGGTTCTGTACGGTCCTATCGGCGATATTCTTCCCCAGTTGCGGGAGATGAGCATCGGTGAAACTGCCGACGCGGCACTGGATGAACTGGCATCCATCCACACGATTCTGTGCGCCGCCGGCTGCGGTCAGAATATCCATCTGGATCTGTCCATCGTACACGATATGGACTACTACAACGGCATCATCATGAGCGGCTACATTGAGGGAATTCCTCACGCGGTGCTCGCCGGAGGACGGTATGACAATCTGCTGGAGAAAATGGGCAAGAGCGGCGGCGCCATGGGCTTTGCCGTATATCTGGATCAGCTGGAACGCTACGGCACGGATGAACGCGGCTATGACGCGGACATTCTGGTGCTGTATGATGAGACAAGCGACGCGGAAGCGCTGATGCGTGCCGTGAAAATGTTCTGCGAAAGCGGAAAATCCGTCCGTGCACAGAAATGCATTCCCGAAGGATTCCGCTATCGCCAGCTTCTGCGCATGAGAGACAGGGGGCTTGAAATTCTTGAAACCAATGATTAACATCGCACTGCCCAAGGGACGCTTGGGCGAAGTGGTTTACGACGCATTTGAAAAGGCAGGCTACGGCTGTCCGCAGATCCATGAAAACAGCCGCCGGCTGATCTTTGAATCTGAGGAAAACGGTGTACGGTACTTTTGGGTAAAGCCCTCCGACGTTGCGATTTACGTAGAGCGCGGTGCGGCGGATATCGGCGTAGCCGGCAAGGATATTCTTCTGGAATATGAGCCGGACATCTATGAACTGCTGGATCTGGACGTAGGCAAATGCCGCATGGCGGTTGCCGCGAAAAACGGATTCCGCTACGACGCGGGCAGAACGCTCCGCGTGGCAACAAAATTTCCGAACATCGCGCGGAATTTCTACAACGAACAGAGCCGCGACATCGACATCATCAAGCTGAACGGCTCCATCGAGCTGGCGCCGATCCTCGGTCTGTCCGACGTGATCGTGGATATCGTGGAGACGGGCACCACGCTGAAAGAAAACGGACTGTCCGTAGTGGAAACTGTCGTTCCCATCAGCGCGCGCCTGATCGCCAACAAGGTCAGCTATAAGTTCCACCATGAAGCGATTCTTGCGCTGAGTGAAAAACTGGCACAGTGTATGCAGAAAAAATCGGAGGAAAGCAAATGATCCGTATCTATAAACGTGGTGAGGTTTCCGACAGCGAGATCTTCGCCCGGGAAAACGAGGGCATGGATGTTTCCGCCATCGTATCCGACATAATCGCCAACGTGCGGGCAAACGGAGATGCCGCACTGCGGGAGTACAGTGAAAAATTTGACCGTGCGAAGCTGGATTCGCTGGAAGTATCCGATGCGGAAATCGAAGAGGCATTCGCTAAAACCGATCCGAAACTGCTGGACGTGATGCGCCGTGCGGCAGAGAACATCACCGCGTTCCACGAGCACCAGAAGCGTTCCAGCTTCGTGATCAGTGAGAAGCCCGGCATCGTGCTGGGGCAGAAAGTGATCCCGCTTTCCCGCGTTGGTCTGTATGTTCCCGGCGGCACTGCCGCATATCCCTCCTCCGTACTGATGAACTGCCTGCCGGCAAAAATCGCCGGTGTGGGCGAGATCGTCATGGTATCCCCGCCGACTTATGCTGGCGGCAAGATCAATCCGGTGATTCTGGCGGCTGCCAAGATCGCCGGTGTTGGCAGAATCTTCAAGATCGGCGGCGCACAGGCTGTTGCCGCGCTTGCGTACGGAACGGAAAGCGTTCCGCAGGTGGACAAGATCGTCGGTCCAGGCAACGCATTTGTTGCGGAAGCGAAAAAGCAGGTCTTCGGTCAGGTCGGCATCGACATGATTGCCGGTCCCAGCGAGATCCTGGTCATCGCCGACGGAACCTGCAATCCCCGCGTAGTGGCTGCAGACATGCTCTCTCAGGCAGAGCATGACAAGATGGCAAGTGCCGTTCTGGTCACGGACAGCGAATCCCTCGCCGTCGCCGTACAGGCGGAGCTGGAAGTACAGATCGATGCGCTTCCCCGCCGCGAGATCGCCCGCACTTCGATCGACAATAACGGCAAGATCATCCTCTGTGCATCCATCGCGGAGGCAGTACAGATCTCCAACCGCATTGCACCGGAACATCTGGAAGTCTGTGTGGACAATCCTTTCGATTATCTGGATTCCATCACAAATGCCGGATCTATCTTCCTCGGCAAGAACTGTCCCGAAGCGCTGGGCGATTATTTCGCCGGTCCCAATCATACCCTGCCCACCAGCGGCACCGCACGGTTCTCCAGCCCGCTCTCCGTGGATGATTTCGTAAAGAAATCCGCATTCAGCTATTATACATCGGATGCGCTGGCGGCTGTGGAGAAGGATATCGCCTATTTCGCAGAATCCGAGGGGCTGTCAGCCCATGCGCGCAGCGCCACCGTCCGCGGTGAGGAGGCAGGCAGATGAGCCGCTATATCTCCTCCCGCTTTGATACGCTGAAAGAATATGTCCCCGGCGAGCAGCCGCAGGATAAGAAATACATCAAGCTGAACACCAATGAATCCCCCTATCCGCCATCCCCTGCCGTAATCGAGCGGCTGAACAGCGCGGAAGCGGAAAAACTGAAGCTGTACTCCGATCCCAACTGCCGGGGTGTGCGCGTACGTCTTGCCGCACTGTACGGCGTGGAAGCGGAAAATGTCATCGTAACCAACGGATCGGATGAAGCGCTGAATTTTGCGTTCATGGCATACACCGACCGCGGTGCGGTTTTCCCGGATATCAGCTACGGATTCTACAAGGTATTCGCTCAGCTGTACGGCATTGATGCACGGCAGATTCCGCTGAAGGATGATTTCACCATTGATCCCGCCGAATACTGTCACGCAGACGGCGCGATGGTGGTGATCGCCAATCCCAATGCGCCCACAGGTCTGACGCTTCCGCTGGACGCCATTGAGAAAATCGTGCAGACAAATCCGGACAGCGTGGTCGTTATCGATGAAGCATATATCGATTTCGGCGGCGAAAGCGCGATTCCGCTGACGAAAAAATACAACAATCTGCTGGTAGTGCAGACCTTCTCCAAATCCCGTTCCATGGCGGGAGCACGGCTAGGTTACTCCATCGGAAACGCGGCACTGATCGCCGATCTGAACAAGCTTCGCTGCTCTACCAATCCCTACAACGTAAACCGTCTGACACTTGCCGCCGGCGAAGCTGCAATCGATACGCAGGCGTATTACGATGAAAACTGCAAAAAGATCATCGAAACCCGCGAAAAGACCGCGGCGGCTCTGCGTGAAATGGGATTTGACGTCACGGATTCCCGGGCGAATTTCCTCTTTGCGAAAACCGATCGCATGAGCGGCGGCGATCTGTACCGTGCACTGCGTGAGCGCGGCATTCTGGTACGGCATTTCGACACACCGCGGATCGCGGAATACAACCGCATCACCGTCGGTGCCCCCGAGGAAATGGAAGTCCTGCTCAGCGCAGTACGCGCCATTCTCGGACTCTGAAATAAGGAAACAGGTATCATGAGAACATCGGAAATAAAAAGAACAACGGCAGAGACGGATATCTCCCTCACGCTGTCGCTGGACGGAACGGGAAAAGCGGATATTGATTCCGGCGTACCGTTTCTGGATCACATGCTGACACTGCTGTGCGTACACGGCAGAATGGATATGACCCTCCGCTGCAAGGGCGACACGGACGTAGACGATCATCACTCCGCAGAGGATATCGGCATCTGTCTCGGCGAGGCGATCCGTCAGGCACTTGGTGACAAGCGGGGTATCACCCGCTACGGAAACATCACCCTGCCCATGGATGAAGCGCTGATTCTCTGCGCGGTGGATATCTCCGGACGGGCACATCTGTCCTACGGTCTGGACATCCCTGCGGAGAAAATCGGCACGTTTGATACGGAACTGGGCGAAGAATTCTTCATTGCCCTGAGCCGCTCGGCAGGGATCTCCCTGCATCTGATGCAGCTGGCAGGAAAGAATTCCCACCACATTCTGGAAGGTGCATTCAAGGCATTCGGTCGTGCTATGCGGCAGGCTGTCCGCATCGACCCGGAGCTGGCGGGAGAGATTCCCTCCTCCAAGGGGGTGCTGGCATGATCGCTATTGTGGATTACGGCGTAGGCAATCTGTTTTCGCTTTGCTCCTCTTTTGCGTGCATCGGTGCGGAAGCTGTTGTCACCGGTGACGCGGATGTCATCGCGAAAGCGGACAAGATCATCCTCCCAGGCGTCGGCGCATTCGGCGATGCGGCAAAAAAACTCCGGGATGCGGGACTGGATCAGGTGCTGATCCGGGAAGCAAAGGCGGGCAAGCCCCTCCTCGGCATCTGCCTCGGCATGCAGATGCTTTTTGAGAAAAGTTATGAATACGGCGAACACGACGGTCTGGGGCTGATCGGCGGCGCAGTGCGTCCCATTGATGAGCTGACCCGCGGCACGCAGAAAATCCCGCAGATCGGCTGGAACGCCCTGCATTTTCCGAAAGACAAGCCTGTCAGCCCACTGTGGAAACACATCAAGGAAGGCGATTTCGTCTACTTTGTTCATTCCTACTGTGCCGTGGACTGTGATCCGTCCCTGATCGCATGGACGGAATATGGCGCGCCGATTACGGCTGCCGTGCAGTCGGGCAATGTATACGGATGCCAGTTCCATCCGGAAAAGAGCGGCGAGGTGGGGCTCTCTATCCTCCGCGCGTTCTGTGAAATCTGAAAATGAGGTTATATGTATAATGTATCTGTATCCCGCGATTGATCTGTATCAGGGTTCGGCGGTCCGGCTGACACACGGCAATTACAACGACATGACCGTGTATTCCACAGAGCCTCTGTCCGTGGCACGTCTGTTCACCGAATGCGGCGCGCAGAAAATCCACATCGTGGATCTTGAAGGCGCCAAGGACGGCACCGCCGCCAATTTCAAAACCATCGAATCCATTCTGAAAAACACCCCGCTGAAAGCGGAGATCGGCGGAGGCATCCGCTCGTTCATCACCATTGAAAAGTATCTGAATGCCGGCGCGGAGCGGGTGATCCTCGGTACCGCCGCCATCACTAAGCCGGATTTTCTGCGCGAATGCGTAAAAATCTTCGGAGATGCCATCGCGGTAGGCGTGGATGTGCGCGACGGACTGGTCGCCATCAAGGGCTGGACGGAAACCTCCGACCGCGAATGCTTTGATTTCTGCCGCGAGATGGAGGACATCGGCATCCGCACCGTGATCTGCACCGATATTTCCAAGGACGGCGCACTTTCCGGCACAAATCTGGAGCTGTACGACCGTCTTCGTGAGGAACTGTCCATCAACATTATCGCCTCCGGCGGCATCACCACACTGGACGATCTCCGTGCACTGTCCAAAATGGATCTGTACGGTGCCATTGTCGGACGTGTTCTGTACACCGGTGCCATGAACATCGGGGACGCGCTGCAAGCCGTTCGGAATCCGGGGTGATACGATGATCACAAAACGAATTATTCCCTGTCTGGACGTACGCGACGGACGCGTAGTCAAGGGAACCAATTTTCTGGGACTGAGAGACGTCTCCTCCCCCGTCAAACTGGCGGATTACTACAGCCGCTGCGGTGCGGATGAGCTGGTATTCTACGACATCACCGCTTCCGCCGAGGGGCGCGCTCTTTTCACGGATATCCTCCGTGAGGTAGCTTCCACCATTTTCATCCCCCTGACGGTTGGCGGCGGCATCAATTCCGTGGACGATTTCGATCGGGTACTGAAGTGCGGCGCAGACAAGGTCAGCGTCAACTCCGGTGCCATCCGCAATCCCTCCCTGATCGGCGAAGCCGCGAAAAAATACGGCGATCAGTGCGTGGTTCTCTCCGTGGACATCAAGCGTGTGGACGGCGTTTTCCATGTATTCGCCAAAGGCGGACGGGAGGATACCGGCATGGAAGCAATCTCCTGGATCAAGCGCGGCGTGGCTGACGGCGCCGGCGAGATCGTGGTCAACTCCATCGACACCGACGGCGTGAAAGGCGGATTTGATCTGGAAATGCTGCAGGCGGTATGCGATGCGGTTTCCGTTCCCGTGATCGCCTCGGGCGGTGCGGGATGCGCGGAGCATTTTACCACGCTGTTCAAAACATTGCCCGGCGTGGATGCAGGGCTTGCGGCATCAATTTTCCACTTCGGCGAAGTGGCAATTCCGGATCTGAAGAAGCAGCTGGCTGCGGAAGGAATTCCGGTCAGAATCATTTAAAAAGCAGGACTCTGCCTGCGGAACCTCAAAAACTATTATAAAAGGATGTATCATGATTAACATAGATCAGCTGAAATTTGATGAAAAGGGTCTGATTCCCGCGATCGTTGTGGATGCGGACACGAAGAAAGTTCTGACTCTGGCGTACATGAACCGCGAGAGTCTGGAAATCAGCATAAACGAAGGACGCACCTGCTTCTGGTCCCGTTCCCGTCAGGAGCTGTGGCGCAAGGGTGAAACCTCCGGCAACGTCCAGCACATTGTGAAGATCACCGCGGACTGTGATATGGATGCTCTGACGGTGGAAGTCAAGAAGGACGGTCCTGCCTGCCACACCGGCGAGGATTCCTGCTTCTTCAATGATGTATACGAAAACGACGAGCTTGCTCCGTTCTCGCTGGATGCGCTGATGGAGTTGATCCGCGGACGCAAGATCGAGAAAAAAGAAGGCTCCTACACCACCTACCTCTTTGAGAAAGGCATCGACAAGATTCTCAAAAAAGTGGGCGAGGAATGCACCGAGGTCATCATTGCCGGCAAGGCAAACGACAAGGCGGAGACGATCTACGAGATCTCCGATCTGGTTTATCATGTGATGGTTCTGATGATCGAGATGGGCATCTCCAACGAGGACATCATCCGTGAACTCGCCTCCCGCCATGTGATTGATCACAAAGTGAAGCAGGAAAAAATGACGAAATAATGGGATATCTCCATATTGTCATTGCTCTGTTTTTCGGGCAGCTGAAAGGCTTCTGCGGCAAAAAACAGAGTCAATACATAAGCGGCGTGCGCGATGCTGTGGTTGCCAATTTCCTGCGGATGCTGTGCTGTGTGGCAACCAGCCTGATTCTGCTGATTCCCGTAGGACAGCTCGGTGCGCTGAGGCTCGGCGTTCCCGGTCTGCTGATCTCTCTGCTCTCCGGTATTGCCAACGCGGGCATTGTGGTGCTGTGGCTTCTTTCCGTACGCGGGAACGCCTATGTACTCCTGGATGTATTCAGCACCTTCGGTGTAATCGTTCCGCTGCTCCTCTGCCGTATTCTCTATGATGAAAAGATCCGTCTGATCCAGTGGTGCGGATTTGTTCTGCTCTGTTTTGCCGTATGGATCATGTGTTCCTACAGCACCTCGCTGAAGGGCAAAAAAATGAGCGCAAAGGAATATCTTATTCTGATAATCTACGGTCTGCTCAACGGTACGGCGGATTTTTCGCAGAAACTGTTTGTGAACACCTATCCGGACGGAAGCAAGAGCGTGTTCAATTTTTACACATTCCTGTTTGCCGCGGTTGTGATCGGCATTGTTGTGCTGTTTCTGAGCCGCGGGAAGGATGTCAAGCCCTGCCCCGTAAAGAAGATCTGGATCTTCATCGTCATCATGGCAGTATCGCTCTTTGCCAACGCGTATTTCAAAACAGCCGCGGCGGAAGTTCTCCCGGCGGTTCAGCTGTATCCGCTGCTCCAGGGAGGAGCGCTGAGCTGCGCCATGCTGATGGCCGCGATTCTGTTCGGAGAGAAGATCACGAAACGCTCCGTGCTCGGCATAACGCTGTGCTTCGCTGCACTGCTCATGATCAACGTACTGTAACAGAAAAACAGAGGATTTGCATTGCAAATCCTCTGTTTTTCGTTATTTTGTCCGAACAAATGCATATACCGTATCACCGCCGAGCATCCACTGATCCGCTTTGCCGCTGATCTCCGCGAGGAGATTCTTCATCTCCGCATCGTAAACGTACAGATTGCCCAGACCTATTTCGGTACCGGCAACAACGTACGGTACACCGAGCCATCTGCCATCCTGCATACCGAGCATATACAACTCCGGTGCGGTGGTAATCGGATGTACCAGTGCAGTGGTCTTATCTGCCAGCGTGGTCTTTGTACCGTCGGCAGCGAAGCGGTACACTGCGTCCAGGGTATAGTGCAGATCCGTTCCGTAGAGTTTGCCGTCATAGATGCCGCTGATCCGATCTCCCTCACGGAATTCAGTCTTTTCGCCGGTTTTCACATTGTAGATGCCCCAGCCGACCGCCCATTCCCAGCCGGTGATGTTGTACACGAGCCGCTCATTATCGAGAAATCCGACCACATTGTAACCTTCCACCTTGCTGATCGCCTGCTCGGCTTCTTCCAGCATGGTACATTCCAGAATAACTTTTTCTTTTCCCTTTTCATCGATCAGGACGATTTCACCGTCGCCGGAAAGGTCCAGCGAACGGCGGTACGCCTTCCATTTTCCATCGGGAGATGTTACTGACTTTGTGCGTTCCGATGCAGGATCAAAGCGCACGGCTTTCAGTGCGGGTGTTTTGGAGGTAAGATCCAACTCCCACGCATCAGTCTGGATTACGCCGTTGCCATAATTGACAAAGAAGTACAGAATGCATCCCTTATCCGTATAGGAAATATTCTGCGGTACGGTACTGCCGCCGATGGGGATCGCCTTGCCCATCTCGCCGGTGGATGTATCAAAGATCACGGCACGGATATTGGTGCAGACGCTCTGGTTATTCTCCAGCCAGAGATTGCCATCCTTGTCCCGCAGGCGGTTGAAGAGCACGATGATATACCGATTTTTATCCAGCGGATGGATGCGGTAATCCTCGGCGTTCAGTTCCACCGTTTCCAGTTTCAGATTGCCTGCATTGCTGACAAACTGAAGCGTATCATCCGGCACCGCAGGCGGTGTGACCGGCGCGGTGGTTTCCGGCGCGGAGGTAGTCTCCGGCGCGGAAGTGTTCGCAGGATCAACGCGTCCCGTATCGTCCGCGGGTTTATCCCGGTTCGAGCAGGAAGCAAGCGCCAGCGCGGCAAGAAGCAGAGCGGCAAGTCGAGTGGTGTGTTTCATGGATTATACCTCCGTTATTTTTTTGCGGGAAAACCCTTTTTGAAAAAAGGGTTTTCCCGCGCCCTTTCCCAAAAACTTTTTAAATAAGAAATATATTCAGTCAGGTGATACAGGCAGATCAGCTGTCATGCGCAAGACCCGTACGTCTCTCCGACGGCGGCGGCATGGGATCGTCATTCAGCTGCTCGCTGTCAAAACCGATCAGGATTGTATTGCCCACAACCGTTTCGTGGTGGAAATAGCGGAATCTGTCCGGCAGTACGTCATATTCCAGCGTTGCGAGATGCGTCTGCAGATCCGCGGAGAAAAGATACCCGATATCCGTATCCGGCTGGGCAAACGGTGAGAGGATCCAAATGCCGCCCGTAAACCGAACACCGCACTGTCCGAGAGGTACGCCGACGACAGCTTCCACGGTATCAAAATTCTCCGTAAGGCAGACCGCCGCGCCTGTTTTGTCCATCCGCCACAGCCCGACGTTTTTCATATGCGGAGTTACCTCCATCATATACGCATATCCGTCATGCAGAGCGAGGATTTGCCAATTCCCGCGATACTCGCTCCATGTGCCCGTTTCGGTATTGTAGATCGCGCTTCCGTCCGGAAATCCTCCCGCAGTCAAAGCACACAGCAGATGCGCTTCGTCCATGAATCCCACCACCTCGGCGGTAAGCACATCCGCGCCGGACTGATCCTTCTCGGGATGGTACACGCCGTTTTCATCGAATATACCGCGGTTGGTAAAAATATTCTTCACATTCCCCGCCGCGTCCCGCAGATACATACTGCCCGCATCGGTATCGTACCCCTCAGGCGTAGTCACCCGCTGCATATAAGCGGTGTATTTCCCGTTGGGAGATCGGGCAAAGCTGCTGTATTTCGCCGCAGGAGGCGTCAGGCTGATGCCGAACATGTTATCCGATACAGTGACGTTTACCAGCGTGTCCCGTCCCGTCAGTACAAATCCTGTATCCGTCCACGCAAAATTATCCGGCAGCTGCCAACTGTCACAGCGCTCGTACAGTTCCATCATCTGCATCCGCATACCGTCTTCCCCGACGGTATGCTTTTCCAGCCGGATGAAATAGTATCCTTTTTCATCCTGTTCATAGAGGAGATAAAACGCCGTGCGGTCATCAAAGGGAAAATAGCGCATGTTCCGCACCCGCATGGTATATGGCTCGATTTTCAGCCCCGCGGGATTCTCGGTGAAAGCGTACAGCGGTTTGTCTTCCCCGACAGCCGGCTCTGCGGCATCCGTTTCATCTGCAGCGGATGTTTCCGTTGCCGGCGCGGTTGTGTCCGGTACCGTTCCCGGCGCTGTCACGGCAGCGTTGTTTACCGTCTCATCCGCCGGCAGAGTATCCGCCTGACATCCTGCAAGCAGAACCGCACACAGTCCTGCCGCAAGCCTGTACAGATGGACTCTCATGCACAATCCCCCCTCTCATTTTTGTCTGACACCTATACAGACGGGGCATTTTGTAAAAAGTTTCCGCGAAAAACAGAAATTCACGGAATATTAACAAAAACGGGGAAACCCTGCGAAAAAGGATTTCCCCGCTTTATCAATGTCATTAACTTAAGGACATACTGTATACAATATGCACAAGTGCAGCTTTTTTCGCCGCTAACGCGGCGAGGCGGGGGAGGAACCATCTCACACGGCGAAGTTTCCTCCCCCGCCACCCCCATC
>SVTS01000058.1 GCA_015063645.1 Oscillospiraceae bacterium
ACAAGGGCGCGGGCGATGGCGACTCGCTGCTGCTGACCGCCGGACAGGCTGGTGACCCTGCGGTCCGCGAAGCCGGAGAGCATGACCATCTTCAGCATTTTTTCCACTTTTTCCTTGATCTCATCCTTGGGAACCTTGCGTTCTTTCAGACCGAAAGCAACATTGTCAAAGACATTCAGATGAGGGAAGAGTGCGTATCGCTGGAAGACAGTATTTACATGCCGCTTGTGAGGCGGAACATCGTTGATGCGCTCACCCATAAAGAAAACATCTCCCTCATCCGGGTGTTCAAAGCCGCCGATGATCCGCAGAGTGGTAGTCTTTCCGCATCCGGAGGGACCGAGGAGCGTGATGAATTCATTGTCATGAATATCCAGACTCATATTGTCCAGAACAACCTCGCCGTCGAATGCTTTGGAGATGTTTTTCAGTTCAATAATCTTTTCCATTTTGCCCAACCAGCCTTTTTCTGATACTTGAATAAAAAAGCGCCACGGTGCATACAGCAGCGTGACGCTTGTATTACGGTACGATAAAAGGGCGCGGCGGATTTCGGGCGGATTCCCCGATATTCGCGTGAAGCTGTGCGGCAGGCGCACCGGCTTCCTATCCGAATCAATCCAAGATAATACCCATCGAATCGCAATCAGATCAGAGTCTATATAGCAAAGATTACTTTTACTACTCTTATTGATCATTTCACAAGTTCATGCCGCATGGCACATTCGGTTATAAAGTAACCAACTCATAAAACTGAGCTTTTAACCCAATCAATAAGGCAACAGAAGTTGCCAACCGCACAGGCGGTTTTCGGCATTCGACCCGGCTGTCCGTATGGCCTTGGCCGATGAAACATCGGCGGTCGCTCAATCCTGCTTTGGAAAGACTCTTTCCAATCAAGGTTTGTATCAGTATACCACAGCCGCAGAGAAAAGTCAATACGGAATATATTGATTTTTATGCGCCCGGGCAAAATAATTATCCGTTTTCCGCGGGGATATCCACTTACATGCCGGTGCTCATGGCGAGCAGGCGATCCACGATTTTGTCGCCTGCATCCACTTCCAGGCAGCTGTGATGGCAGAGGGAGGTTTCATACAGATCGCACCGTTCGTCAAACGCCTCCTTGGTGGGAATATAACCGCAGTAGCTGTTGCAGTTTTCGATGACAAAGGATTTTTCGAAAGAGGACTGTGCTTTCAGACGGTATCCGTGATTGACGAATACCTCACCCGGCATGCAGTAGATACATACGTCCCCGATGCGAAGTACCTGCAGCCAGAGGTCGGCGGTCGTTTCCTTATTGGTTGCCTCATAATAGACCGTGTTGCGCAGACGCATCAGTTTGGCATCGTTTTTCAGCAAGTCTCCCAGACGCTCTTTGACGGCGGAGAGAGAAGCGGTGCGCTTCTGCAAGGTGATCATTTCCTTGCGTACGGAAACGCCGTTATTTGCCGGCGCGGCATTCTCTATGGCGGATTTTGCTTTTTCCGCAATGCGGCGTCCCATCTCCCGGTACCAGCCGGGCTGTCTCTCCTTGGTGGAAGAACGGTCAACGGAGTTGACATGAGTCAGATCGCCGCAGGTGCCGAGCACGAACAGGCTGACAAAATCCTGCCCGTACTGCTTTTTCAGCTCATCAGAGAGAATGGAGGAATAATCGCCCGAATATCCGTTAATACTGCCGCAGCAGCACTGATGGCAGGCAAAATTGATCATGGCGCCGATGGGCTTTCCGTTTCGTGTAAAAGTCATCACGGCAAGGGATTCGTCCGGTACGGCGAGAACACTTTTGGTTGCATATACACTGCTTCCGTGGGTGACGACTTTGCCGTTCTCCAGTACATGATTGCGGCAGAAATTGATGCCGGATACCGTTTCCACGGCAAAACCTGCTTCCGCATCATCCAGCCGCTTGTATGCCAATGTTACCGTATCGGCGACAAGACGGTAGAATACATCTTTGTACGCTTCGTCAGCGCGGCAGCCTACTGTATTGTCATCCGAAACGGGCGCGCCCCAATGGGTGTGGTTGGATGTAATGCAGACCCGCTCTGCGGGAATGCCGGTGTATTCGGTGATGCGTTTTGTGACGATATCGTGCATTTCCGGCGGCAGGGCGCAGGTGTCCACGCAGACGATTGCGGCGATTTCGCCGTTGTCCTCGGTAACAAGTGCTTTGGCGTGCAGGCGGTCAATGACATCGTATGCGGTGTGTTCGCAGTAATGCCCCCACATGAATCCGCCGAGAGGCGGTGTTATATCGGATTCGTAAAATGCAGCTCTCATGTTCTGTTTCCTTTCTGAATAAGAAAATTTCTCCGGAATCCGCTTTTATTATAGCGTGAATTCCGGAGAAAATCAAGGGTTTACGGCCTCATTTTACCGAAGAAAGAAGTCCTTTCATCTCTGCGATCATCCTGGCGGACATATCGACAGGCATTTTTTCGATCAGACCGCCTTTGTTCAGTGTAAAGGAATACACCACTCCGTCTACCGAATAATAGGCAGTGGAGCGATAATAAAGCGTGGTGAAACTATCATAGCTCCGTTCCATGCGCGTCAGCACAATCTGCGCGGGGTATCCGTTTCCGAGTGTGTGCGGATACACTTCAGCATCACTTACATCAGACATTATGTTGACGCTTGTGCCTGTGATACCGTTCTGCAGCGGCAGGGTGACGGTGACGGAATACGGTGTTCCGTCCGCAGAGCGCAGATGTATCCAGGCCAGTACCTCAACGGGTTCGCCGTTCATCTCATAGGCGCGGAGCTGAATTTTCTCTGTTTCGCCTGCGGGCAGATGCAGGGAAATGCCCAGCAGAGCTTCCAGCTCGGAGAGGGAAGTGCTCTCATACACCTGTGCCCCCTCGCGATGCTGCCAGTACGGGGCAAGACGGGAGAGTGCCTCGTCTGAGAGCGCGACGGTTTCTTCGTCCGTCTGCACACGATAGGCGAATTCTTTCTTCAACTCCCCCGTTTCCGGATCGCGTATCCATATATAATCCTCTTCCCCCTGCGGCAGCAGAATCCGTACGCCCCGGATCGCCGCAGCGCCTGCTGTCAGCATCAGTACGCAAGCCAGCGCCGCGCACAGAATAGCACTTAGCCGTATTTTCCCGCCAACATGCGGCTGCTTTTCTCCATGGATACCGTTCAGTACGCGGGTACGCATATCCGCTGTCTGTACGGAGGGATAAAGTGTGCGGATTTCATGATCGTTCATTGTTTTTCCTCCTTTTTCAGTAATTCTGCCGCTTTGCGGCGGGCACGTTCATACCGCTTGCGGGCGGTGCTTTCGCTGATATGGTATCTCTGTGCCAGCTCCGCGTAACTCATTTCCTCTACCGCCCGTCCGTACAGAATCGCCCGGCTCAGCGGGGAAAGTTTCCCCAGAACGCGGCGGGTTTCCTCCGAAAATCCCCGGCGCATTTCCGGCGGACGGGGCGGATCGGTGAAAAATCGCCGTCGGCGGATAATGTCCAGACAGGCACGGTAGGTGCATCGGTACAGATAGGCTTCCAGCGCGGCAGCCTCGCGGACGGAGGAACGGTTCCTCCACAGACGGACAAATGCCGTCTGTACCGCATCGGCGGCGTCCGCTTCACAGAGCAGAATACCCGCGGCATAGCCCATCAGTTTCGGGGATAAAGCATCCACCGCATCCCCCAGTGCGTCTTCATCGCCTGCAAGCAGTTTTTCGGCATCAAACATTGCATCACCTCCCGGTGTGATCTGAAAGCGCTTTCATACTATAGACGCATGCCGCGGGAGTTTTGTGACCTTTCGTCCGGATTTTTTCGAATTTTTATTCCGCCAGCCGGATCAGCATGCAGATGGAGACAATCAGCAGGGACAGATTGCCGCCGCACCGGAGCTGAACGGTGACGGAGAGAATCCACAGCAGAACCGTGCCTGCATGCCGGAAACATGAGAGAACTCCTGCACATGTGTCGGCAGTGAAATGCAGATGCAGAATTGCGGACAGGATCACGCCGCCGTCCAGCGGAAGGATCGGGAGCAGATTGAACAAGGACAATCCCAGAGATGCCGCCGCAAACAGGGCAGCATACCGTCCGCTTCCCCATAACGCGGCAGCCGCCGTACCGCAGATCCCCGCAATCGGTCCCGCTGCGGCAATCCATGCTTCCTTGGAATAGGGAAGGGATGCGGCATCGTATCCGATCACAGCGCCGGCAGTATGGAGACGAAAAAATCGCATCGGCACATGGAAAAGTATACATGCAAGAACATGCCCCGCTTCATGGAGTGCCGCTGCGGCGAGAAGTGGGAGCGTATCCCGTATTCCGTTGCAAAGCGTCAGCAGTATGCCCGCCCAAAGCCGGATCACGGATTTCCTCCGTCAAGCAGAACTGCAAACGCATCCCGCAGGTATTGTGCAAAGCTCCAGCGATCACCATCCTCCGCAATACCGAATGTCCCGGTATACACCGCTTCGTCGGGAAAATACTCATCAATTCCAAGCACGGATGCAAGCACGGTGTGTTCCCTGCGGAATGCACTTCGCGCCGCCTCCGACATCGCGGCGGGATAGATGGGATCCGTGTCCTTTCTGCCGGATGCGCCGGCAAAAAATAATGTACATAGCAGCGTCCCGGTGATGATGACGGTCTGTGCCGGGCACGATAGATCTCTATTGTCCCTGCCGGTCGGATGTGCGGTGCGGTTTCGTCCCCATTTCATACAGTGTTCCTCCGATAACATATACTGTATTCATTGTATGGGGTGCTACGTATTTCTATGCGGAAAAACGGAGTTCCCGCACCAGGGAACTCCGTTCTGTTTCTGTATTCAGTGCACAGTGAAATCCGTGCCGGAAAATGTCACATCCTCCGCATGCTTTATTATGATCGGATGAGGTTCGGCTTTTGCCCGCATGACAGGCGTATCCGCCCATTTTGCAGCATCCATGACCTCGAAAGTGCAGTCATTGAAGCGGATGCGGCGGATTACAGCATTCTCCTGTCCTTCGATGCGCGGCATCTGCAGACCGCGGACCCGGATGTTGGAGAAGAAGATATTCTCAATGGCATCATAGCGGATAGCGTCCGAATCCGCAACGTGGATGTTGATCGGTTCATTGATGGCGCGGTCCATGACGATATTGCTGAAGGAGAGATACTCCACACGCGTTGCCTCACGTCCCTCATCAGATATCCGCGGTTCTGCCGCTGTACGGCGTTTCGGAATCTCGATGGCAATGCCGCGGGAGGTGTCCGTCATTACCAGATTGGTGAATGTGCAGTTGCGGATGATACCGTCATTGAGCCAGGCGATGCGGATGCCGCTGCAGCGGCTGGTAAGCGTGCAATTGGTGACGGTCACCTTTTCGCAGACTTTATTTTCCGCAAGGGATACGTTGTTGGCGCGCACAATGAGACAGTCATCTCCGCATGAGATGATGGAATTGGATACGGTTACATTGCGGCTGGAATTGATGTGGATACCGTCATTGTTGGGGTAATCCAGACGTGCACGGATGATCACGCGGTCGAAGCGGACATCGTCGCAGTCGTGGATCCAGTAGGACCAGCCGGAGGGCTGATTGGTCATGGTCACATCGGTGACGATTACATTGCGGCAGCCGGTGAAGAATACAACCCGCGGCGGTGTGGGCGCGTCAATGCGGCGGTAGGGCATCCAGTAACGCTCACCGTCCGGCACTTTTTCCACAAAGGCTTCGCCGTTTCCGTCGATGGTTCCCTGTCCCGTGATGGAGATGCCGGATGCCTCCTCGGCGAAGATCACCGATGCACCCCGTCCCCGGGGAAGAAGCGGTACGTTTACATGCTTTTTCTCCGTCTCGGGAAAATCTTCACATCTGGGGGATGCTTTCAGCGTGCCGTCCACAGCAAGGTGCAAATCCACTCCGTCCTTCAGGACGACCGTACCCGTCAGATACGTGCCGGAGGCGATGAGCACACGTCCGCCGCCTGCGGCAGTGCAGGCATCAATGGCGGACTGGATAGCGGCGGTGTTCAGTGTAACGCCGTCCCCGACAGCGCCGTAATTCCGAATGTCAAAAATCATGGCAGAATCCTCTCAGATGATCTCATATTCTCCGTCCGCGTTCATAGTGAGAGCGGAGGAGAAGAATTTCGTCAGGGCGGTGATCATATATTCCGTGTCCTTCGCACCGGCTGTTTCATAGGAAGAATGCATTGCCAGCTGAGCGAGTCCGATATCTACGGTGTTCAGGGAAACCTGCGTGTTGGCGATGTTGCCCAGCGTCGAGCCGCCCATCATGTCGGAACGGTTGGCGAAATACTGCACCGGTACATCCGCCGATGCGCATACGGATGCGAAGATCGCCTGGGAGATGGCGTCGGTGGTGTATTTCTGGTTGGCATTGTGTTTGATCACGATGCCGCCGTTCATCTTCACACGGTGATTGGCATCGGAGAATTCGGGGTGGTTGGGATGGACGGCGTGAGCATTGTCGGCGGAGACGAGGAAGCTCTGCGCCACTGCGCGGCGGTAATCCATGCCCAGCGCTTCCGTGATGCGGCTCAGCGTATCATACAGGAATGTGGATGCGGCACCCTGCTTGGAGGTGCTGCCTACTTCCTCGTTGTCCATAATGGCAAGCAGCGGGATTGCGCCGTGAGGCTTTGCGGCGGCGAAGGCTTCAAGCGAAGAGAATGCACACTGCAGATCATCCAGCTTGGGGGAGGAGATGAATTCGTTCTTTGCGCCCCAGACAGTACCGGGCATCCGGCAGCAGAGGAATACGTCCATGCTGAGCAGATCATCTTCCTTTACTCCTGCCGCGTCGGCGATCAGGGAGCGGAAGGATCCTTTGGCACTGCTCTCCCCGTACAGCGGGAACATATCCACATTGGCGTTGTAGCTCATGCCGTCATTGGCATTGCGCATCATGTGAATGGCGACGTTGGGGATCATCAGCAGGTCCCGGTCAATGTGTATCAGACGGGAAACGATCTTACTGCCGTCCCGGACAACGGCACGGCCTGCAACGGAAAGGGGACGATCCAGCCATGTGGAGCAGAGCATGCCGCCGTAGCGTTCCGTGCTCAGCTTGACATAGACACCTGCGGATTCACTTTCCGGATGCTCTTTGATTTTGAATGTGGGGCTGTCGCTGTGGGAGGCGCACATCATAAAGCCCGCAGGCTTGTCTTCCGGAATAGCGAATGCCAGAATGGAGGACTGATTGCGGGTGACGTAATACTTTCCGCCGGGGATCAGATCCCAGTTCTGCGCTTCGGAAAGCGAGGTGAATCCGCATTCCTCAAGGCGTGCGGCGGCAGAACGGACTACATGAAAACAGCTGGGGCTGGCGGCGATAAAATCAAAAAGTTTCTGATTGACGGACATGATTCCCTCCGGTTATTTTAAAAATATCGGTTGTTCTCATTGTACCATGCGGCGGCGGATTTGTCAAGTGCGGGGAACATACAGAGCGGATGCAGAAAACCCAGAACGTTCACAGCGCGTTCAAAAAATTGTGTTATTATAAGGAAAATATGGTATACAGGAGGCTGTTATGGCAGTTTACAAAGGTGAAAATACAAGAGAAATTTCCTTTCCGCTTGGCGGAATCGGCTCCGGTTCCGTCGGTCTTGCCGGCAACGGCGAGTTGATCGACTGGGAAATCTTCAACCGTCCGAATAAAGGCAGCCGCAACGGTTATACCCATCTTGCCGTGCGTACCCGTACGCCGGACGGAAAAGTCTGCGCCCGTGTACTGCAGGGTGACCACATAAAAGATCTGCAGGGGCAGTATTCCGCTTCGAGCGGCCACAGCGGCTACGGCTACGGACCGGCTTCCGGGACGATGGCAGCGCTGCCTCATTTCAGAGAATGCACATTCCGTGGGGAATATCCTTTTGCACAACTGACCTTCGGCGGTGAGGATTTCCCCCTTTCCGTTTCCCTGACCGCCTTCAATCCGCTGATCCCCATGGATGCGGATGCATCCAGCTTCCCGGCGGCATTTTTTGAGATTTCCTTTGAGAACACAACCGACGCTCCGCTGGATATGTCCGCGGTGTTTGCCGTGGGCAATCCGTACGGAGTCGGACGGAATGAAGCTGTCACGGGAAACGGCATCCGCGGCGTCCGCATGATCAACGCAGGTGCGGCGGCAGATGCGCCGGATTTCGGTGAACTGGTCGCCGCCACGGACGATCCGGCGACGGATATCCAACCCTGCTGGTACCGCGGCGGATGGCAGGATGCGATTCAGGTGTACTGGCGTGAATTCTCCGAATTCCGCACGTTTGCGCCCCGCAGCTACGATTCCGACGGAAAAACTGATATGAGCACACTCTGTGTCAACCGATCCCTCGCCCCCCGTGAATCCGGCAGGATCCGCTTCATACTGACGTGGTACGTGCCGAACTGTACTGCTTACTGGGCGCCCTGCAAGGATGAAAACGGCAGGGATGTCACGTGGAAGAATTACTACGCTGTGCTCTGGCAGAGTGCCGCCCACGCGGCAGCGGACGGTCTTGCCCGCTGGGATGATCTGTATACCCGCTCGGATGCGTTCCGCCGTGCACTGTTTGCATCCACTCTGGATGAAACGGTGATTGAAGCGGCGGCATCCAATCTGTCCACGCTGAAAACAGCAACGTCCCTGCGGCTTGAGGACGGCTCTTTCTGGGGATGGGAGGGACTCAGCGAACGGGCAGGCTCCTGTCCGGGCACCTGTACTCATGTGTGGAACTACGCCTATGCGCTTCCGTTTCTTTTCCCGAATCTGGAAAGATCCATCCATGAGCTGGATTACCGCTATAATCAGTTCCCCGACGGGGCAATGTGCTTCCGGCTTCCTCTGCCCCTTGGACGCGGTATGGGCAGTTATCTCCCCTGTGTGGACGGTCAGTTCGGCGGCATCCTGCGCACCTACAGAGATTGGAAACTGTCGGGAAATACGGAATGGCTCCGTTCCCTGTGGCCAAATGTGAAAAAAGCGCTGGAATACGCCTGGGATCCGGAGACCACTTTTGCCTGGGACCGCAATAAGGACGGCGTTCTGGAAGGACGCCAGCATCACACATTGGATATGGAGATGTTCGGTCCCTCCGGATGGCTGGAGGGCTTCTATCTGGCGGCGCTGAAAGCCTGCGCCGAGATGGCGGAGGTTATGGGCGAGCCGGATTCCGCTGCGGAATACCGGGAACTATTCGCCCGGGGAAGTGCCTGGACGGAGGAGCACCTTTTCAACGGAAAATGGTACGCGCAGGCGGTGGATCTGGAGGATAAGGAGATCCTTGCGCGCTTTGATCAGATGCGCTACTGGAACGGGGAAGCCGGCGAGATGAAATACCAGATCGGCGACGGCTGTGAGATTGACCAGATGTGCGCCCAGTGGCACGCGCATCTGATGGGGCTGGGCGATATCTTTGATCCGTCCAACCGTGCGAAAGCGCTGGATTCCCTGGTGAAGCATAACATTCTGGATTCCTTCCGGGATTTTGCCAACACCTGGCGCGTATACGCGCTGAACGATGAGGGCGGCGCTCTGATCTGTACGTATCCTGAGGGCGTGTATAAACCGATTATTCCCCTGCCGTACAACGAGGAGAGCATGAACGGATTCGAGTATCAGCTGGCAGGACTGCTGATCGCCGAAGGACGGGTGGAGGACGGCATCAAACTGGTGCATTCCATCCGCGGACGCTATGCCGGCTACAACCGCAATCCCTATAACGAAATGGAATGCGGCAGCAACTACGCCCGTTCCATGGCGAGCTGGGCGCTGATCCCGCTTCTCTCCGGATTCACATACGATATGACCCGCGGGGAGATTGGCTTTAATCCTGCCAGAAAGAGCGGGAAAGCATTCTCCACTGTGTGGAGTGTGGATGGCGTATGGGGGACTGTTGCGGTGGATGATCATGCAGTTACCGTACAGAAATGCGGCGGCGACGCACACGTGAGCCGCATCCGCCTGCCGTTTGTTTCCGATGCGAAACAGATCTCCGCCGATGCGGGTGAGGCGACATTCGCGGACGGAGTCCTGACTGTGGATCCCGCATTCCGCTGTGTGACACTGGAATACTGACGGAGGATAATCATGGCAGAGAAACAACAGATCATTGACTGCGTGAATGCCATGGCGCAGTCGGTGCGGGAAGAACAGGCACGCCTGACAGATCGGGTGTCGCTGGACGCTTACGCCCATCTTGTGCGCGAAAACGATGAGGGACATATATGGACGGATGCGCTGCAGGCGGCACTCCGCGAGCATGAAATCGTGGTGATTCCGCCGGCGGATGAGCCGTATCTGACGGATAAAAGCATTCTCGTTCCCTCTGATCGGCGCATTGAGGCATACGGTGCAGTGATCCGGCTGGCGCAGGGGATCACAACGCTGATGCTCCGCAATGAGCATACGGAAGATGGCACAAAGCACCCCATATCCGGCAGCTGCCGTGACAGAAACATCGGCATAGCCGGCGGACGCTGGGAGGAATATCATACCGCCCGTGCCGGATACGGCAAAAGCGGCAGGTATGATGAAGCCCGTTCTTTTTACGGGGTATCCGCCTGCATGCTGTTCGGCAATATGGATTCCCTTGTGCTGGAGGATGTCACCTTTGCCCATACGGCTGGATTCGCCGTCCAGTGCGGCGATCTGACGCGCGGAGTGTTTGAACATATCCGCTTCGATGCCTGCTATGCGGACGGACTGCATCTGAACGGCAACATGGAAGAGGTGCTGGTGCGGGATGTGAAGGGGCAGGTCGGGGACGATCTGGTGGCACTGAACATGTACGACTGGCAGAATTCCTCGGTGAATTTCGGTCCGATGCGTACAGTTTTGTGCGAGAATCTGGAATTGTCGCCGGACAGTCGGTATAAAGCACTGCGGATTGAACCGGGTATGTATTACTATGAGGACGGCAGTCAGGTGGACTGCTCTCTGCGTGATGCTGTGATCCGCGGCGTACGGGGGATCAAGACGTTTAAAATGTATTTTCAGACACCGCGCTACCGCATTGGCGAATCACCGGAACGCGGCGGTGTGGGATCGGCGGATGATATTTTCTTTGAGGATATCACCGTGGATCTGGATGTGCCCATCGACCGGATGCAGCCGTATATGCAGTCCGATCCCCTGCGCGGCACGTTTGCCGCTTTTGAACTGGGCGCCAATATCGGACGCATCCGCCTGGAGAATATCGACCTGACTCTGCACAGGGAGCAGTTTCCGCTGTCTCGTCTGCTCTGTATCGGTCCCAAATCCGTCCGCCGGGACGATCTGGAAATCTTCGATCCCTACCTTTCCAGCCGTGCAGAGCGGGTGGAACTGGCGGATATCCGCGTGAACGGTGTGCGTATCCGGGAAGCGGGGGATCTGGTGAAGGAGATTGCGTTCGATGACATCAACGGCGACGGACGTTCCACCGCCGTCGGCGTAATCGGTGAGATCACTGTGGAATGAATTCTATAAAAACAAGGTACCGCGCATCAGTCGGTACCTTGTTTTTTGTTTTGGAATATTTTCAGAAGCTTTTCCAGAACCGCACCTGCGGCGATGGAAAGAAGAAAAATCACGCCCCAGATAGCCCATCCGTAATGCGTGTGCCCGGTAGCGGCGCCGGCAGGATTGGGACCGAACAGGATGCCGCTTATAAACCCGACGACAAATCCCGAGAAAGCGGTGAGGGAAAAGATTCGTCTGCCGAAAAGAGAGGGAATGGCGGTCACGGCAAGGGAATACCAGAAGAGCTTCTGATGCAGCAGCCATCCGAACAGATAGCTGTGTTCACCCGACGGACGGGCGATGAACAGCCAGCCCATGACACTGCTGTCCGGCGAATAGCACCAGATCAGCCGACCGATCAAATAGAGGAGGAGAAATCCCGCTGCCGTAAGCACGGCGGCGAGAATGTTTTTCCTCTGACTTTCCTTTTTGAGCGAAATACGTTTTTCTTCTTCCGCTCTGTACTGTGTGTGAATCTGCGTGACAAGCGCGGAGATATCCGGCTTCTCTTCGTGAAGCAGAAAATCCACCGTTGTGCCGAATATTTCCGCCAATCTGAACAGATTTTCCGTGTTCGGCGCAGACTGCCCCGTTTCCCATTTTGTAACCGCCTGCCGGCTCACGCCGACCAGCTCAGCGGTTTTCTCCTGAGACAGTCCCGCGGTCTGCCGACAGGTTCTGATTCGTTCTCCCAATGTCATGACCGACACCTCCTTTTCTGATATTATAGCGGATTTGAGTCGATTTGTCCAGCAACTGTGCGGCAACTATCGGTTTCCAGACGTATTTTTCAGAAAAAACAGGAACGGAGAGGGAAACCCTCTCCGTTTGTTCCATTATTCCTGCGGACCGAGCAGCAGCTGACCGAGCAGGGAAGAGCCGTCGATGATGACAGTCTTGGTGTTCTGCTCCGCATCCAGCGATGCTTTCAGCGCGTCCAGACCAAGAGTGAATTCGTAGAAATCCTTCTTTTCCTCGGAATCGTATGCGTCTGCCAGCATCTGCATATATTCCGCTTCGCCTTCGGCTTCCAGCTTTGCAGCCTGTGCCTGGGCATTGGAGACGATGATGTTCACCTGCTTATCCACATCGTTGCGGATGATGGAGGCTTCGTATTCACCGTCGGCGGTGTATTTTTCCGCGATCTGGTTGCGGTCGGAGATCATGCGGGCGTAGACGGCCTGCTCATTGTCCTCCGGCAGATCCAGCCGCTTGACTTTGACGTCCAGCACCTCAATGCCGTAGGTGGTGGCAACATCTGCCACATCGGAAGTGATGCCGAAATAGATATCGTTGCGCTCGGACGCATCCTCTTCGTTGATGATGTCGTTCTGCTCCAGCGTACCCATCAGATTTTTCAGAGCGTTATAGGTCAGCGCATCCAGACGGATTTCCGCTTCGGTGATTGTGCCCAGCGTCTGATAGAAGACCTGCGGATCGGCGATTTTCCAGGTGATGTAGGAGTCCACCGTCATGTTCTTCTTGTCAGCTGTCAGCACTTCGGATTCGGGAATATCGTAGAGCATTACCGTGTTCGGGAAGCTCATGATTTCATCCACAAAGGGAATCTTGAAATACAGACCCGCTTTGCTTGTGATCTTTTCGATCTTGTTAAAACGCATAACACAGGCGTGTTCGTTCTCCGCTACCACATAAAAGGCGCCTGAGCCGACCATCACAGCGATCAGCGCGATAACGAGAACTGTTACCCATCCCTTTTTCATTATTTGGTACCTCCGTTATTTGCGAAACTTTCCAGCGGCAGGAGCATGTCGGTGGAGCCGCTTTCCGCAATATTTATGTAGAGTTTGACACCCGGGAGTGCTTCGGTCAGTGCTTCGTAGTACATCCGGACGCGGGTGATGTCCGGATTCTTGGCGTACTGGGAATACATCGCCTCGAACATGGCAACCTGCTGTGCCGCATCGTTGATGCGCTTCTGCTTCAGGTATTCTGCATTCCGGATCAGCTGGTCGGCGCTTGCCTCAGCCTTGGGCAGCTCGGAGTTCTGATATGCCTTTGCCTGGTTGATCAGTGTTTCCGCTGCCTGCTTTGCGGTTTCCACGTTTTTGAATGCTTCAATGACGGAAGTGGTCGGCGGTTCACTGTCCTGAATCTTGATATCCGTCAGTGCGAGACCGATATCGTACTCCATAAGTTCTGCGGTGATGAGCTCCTTGACCTTCTGCTGGATCTCTGCTTTACCGTCTGTGAGGACGGAATCCACCGTGGCGGAGCCGATGACGTTGCGGATCTGGCTCTGCACGAGGTTTTTGAGGATCAGCTCCGGTTCTGCGGAACTGTACAGATATTTCACCGGATCGGACACTTTATACTCTACAAAGAAGTCTACGTTGACGATATTGTAATCGCCGGTGATCATTTTACTTTCTTTTTCCACGGAAGTGGAGTCGGAGCCGTTTGAACGGTAGCCGATTTCAATTTTCTGGTATACATTCACATTGACTTTATCCACCTGCTGGATGCCGAAAGGAAGCTTGAAATGCATGCCGGCGCCGGCGGTGCCGGTAACCTTTCCGAACGTGGTGATGACAGCCTGCTGCTTTTCATCTACCGTGTACCAGCATGTGCCGAGTACGGAGAAAATCACCAGGATAACGGCGGCAATGACAACGGCGCGTCCGACAGCTTTGGGCGAGACGGACTTTTTGGGAGGTTTCGGACGGAATTCATAATTCATATTGTTTTGCATGATTGATTCCTGCCTTTCTTTTTTGAATTCTTCCGACGTTCCGGCATCGCTGCCGGATTACGGTACTATTATACCACGCGGTCATGTGATTGTCAATAAAAATCGCGTGAATAAGATGTAAATTATGTGTTAATAGGGTATTTGAGAAAAAAAACTGAAAATTTCCCCCTGAGACTTGATTTTGTTTGGCAGATACGCTATAATACCTATGTGTAGGTCTGCCTATGCAGATTGTTTTATAATTCAGGAGGATTTTTATTATGGCTCTGCCTGTAGCACTGCAGCTTTACAGCGTGCGTGATGATTTTCAGAAGGATATGCTCGGTACTCTCCGTGCCGTGAAGGAAATGGGATATACCGGTGTGGAATTTGCCGGTCTGTTCGGTAAGTCTGCTGCCGAAATCAAGGCTATGCTGGACGAAGTTGGTCTCGTTGCCGTTTCCGCTCACGTTCCCTATGCGGAGATGATGGCTGATCCCGATAAGACTTTCGCTTCCTATAAGGAACTGGGCTGCGAATACGTTGCTATCCCCTATCTGGGTGAAGAGGACCGTCCCCTGTCCCCCACTTACGGCGAGACTCTGAAGAATATCGAAAAGCTCGGCACCATCGCTGCCAAGTACGGTCTGATCATGCTCTACCACAACCACGATTTCGAATTCGTGAAAGTGGACGGCAAGTACGGTCTGGATATTATGTATGATACCGTTCCCGCTTCTGCTCTGCAGACGGAGCTGGATGTATGCTGGGTCAATGTCGGCGGCGAGAATCCCTCCGATTATGTCCGCAAGTACACCGGCCGCGCTCCCGTTGTTCATCTGAAGGATTTCTCCGGTAAGAAGAACGAGAATATGTATGAGCTGATCGGTATCGAAAAGAAGGCTCCCACCCGTCCCGAAGGCTTTGAGTTCCGTCCTGTTGGATACGGTCTGCAGGATATGCCCAACGTGCTCGCAGCTGCAGAGGATGCAGGTGCCAAGTGGGTTGTTGTGGAACAGGATCGCCCCTCCCTCGGCAAGACTCCGATGGAGTGCGTGGCAATGAGCCGCAAGTATCTGGCAACTTTGGGCTGGTAATCTCACGCTGCCTGAATTTACATAATTGAGGATTCGGCTATGAAGAAACAGCAGCAGGCTTTTATTGACAGCGGGAAGATGCTCAAGGGCGGACTTCACTGTCATACTACCCGTTCCGACGGCAAAGGTGATCCTGCGGACGTTATCCGTCTGTATCATGAAAACGGATACGATTTTCTGGCTATTACCGATCACCGGAATTACAACTACACCAATTTTGCTCCCGATGTTCCGCTGACCATCATCCCCGGTATGGAGTATAACAATACCATTGCAAACGGTAAAGGATTCCGCTGCTTCCATACGGTCTGCATCGGTCCCGCAAAGGAAGACGGCAACGGCTACGAGCAGGATCAGCGTTTTGATGCCGGCAAAGCAAGGGATCAGTATGAATATCAGGCATATCTGGATGAATTCCATGCCAACGGCAACCTGACCATCTACTGCCATCCGCAGTGGAGCTCCACTCCCGCCAGCTATTTCTGCGAACAGAAAGGCAATTTTGCCATGGAAATCTGGAACAGCGGCGTTGTGATGTCCAGGGATATGGACAATGATGCCGCTTACTGGGATGAGATTCTCGGTCAGGGCAAGGTGATTTACGGTGTCGCCACGGATGACGGTCATTCCATGAATCAGCATTGTCACGGCTGGGTCATGGTCAACGCGGAGAACAATATCAACGCCATTCTCGCCGCACTGAAGGACGGTAAATTCTATTCCTCCTGCGGTCCGGAAATTTATAATTTCTACGTTGAGGATGACAAGGCAATCGTTGAATGTTCCGCCGCAGCCACCGTGCGTCTGCAGAGTGATATGCATCCGAATCTCTGCGTCCGTTCCGCGGACGGAACGCTTACCCGTGCAGAGTTCAGCCTGCTCAGCAAAAAGGGTGAGCCGTATTATGACTATGTCCGCGCTACCGTGATCGACAGTGATGGCAAAAAAGCATGGACCAATCCGATCTTTTTGGATTAACTGGGAGGTATATTATGATTATTCAACAGGCATTTACCGGCAGTGGAAAGATGCTCAAGGGCGGACTTCACTGCCACACCACCCGTTCCGACGGAAGAGGAACCCCGGAAGAAGTTATCCGTCTTCATTATGAAAAAGGATACGATTTTCTGGCAATTACCGATCATCGGAATTATAATTTCAAAACCTATGCCCCGGACATTCCCGTGACCATTATCCCCGGTATGGAGTTTGATAACCATATCGAGGGCGGAAAAGGCTTCCGCACGTTTCACACCGTCTGCATCGGTCCCGCAAAGGAAGACGGCAACGGCTACGAGCAGGATCAGCGCTTGGAATCCGGTAAGGCCAAGGATCAGTATGAGTATCAGGCATATCTGGACGATATCCATGCCAAGGGCAACCTGACAATCTACTGCCATCCCGAGTGGAGCTCCACTCCTGCACGCTATTTCGAAAACATGCAGGGCAATTTCGCTATGGAAATATGCAACAGCGGCTGCGCGTATGAGTATGATATGGATTGTGATGCCGCTTACTGGGATGAGATTCTCGGTCAGGGTAAGCGCATCTACGGCGTTGCCGCCGATGACGGTCACCGTATGTACCAGCACTGCAACGGCTGGGTCATGGTCAACGCGGAGAATAATATCAACTCCATTCTCGCCGCACTGAAGGACGGTAAATTCTATTCTTCCTGCGGTCCCGAAATCTACAATTTCTATGTAGAGGACGGCATTGCGGTTGTTGAGTGCTCCGAGGTGGACAGAATCCGTTTCCACTGCGCAAAGCATCCCACACGTATTGAACGCGCCGAGGACGGCGGCACCATTACCCGTGCTGAAAGAGATCTCCGGAACAAGAACGGTGATCTGGAGTACATGTATATCCGTGCGTCCGTTGTTGATAAGAACGGCAAGATCGCATGGACGAACCCCATCTTTTTTGAATAAGTTATGGAAAACCGCTGCGGCGGTGATAACATAAACAAATTTTATTTTTTCAGGAGGATATTCCCATGGCAGGACTTGATGCATTCAAGGAGAACCAGGAAGTAAAAACTGTAGACGCGTCCAAGAAGGTACGCATCGGTATTATCGGTACCGGCTGGATTGCAGATTCCCACATCGCAAGTTACAAGAAGCAGCCCGACGTTGAGATCGTGGCAGGCGCAGATCTGATCCCCGGCAAGGCAGCTGCTTTCTTTGCAAAGCACGGCGTTGAGGGCGTTAAGACCGACTATGCATCCCACAAGGAAATGCTGGACGACGAGAGCCTCCAGCTCGATGCAGTTTCCATCTGCACCTACAACCGTCAGCATGCTGAACCCGCTATCTACGCGCTGAAGAAGGGCGTTCACGTTCTTCTCGAGAAGCCCATGTGCGTTACTCTCGATGAGGCTGTTGAGATCTGCCGCGCTGAGAAGGAAAGCGGCAAGGTTCTCTCCATCGGTTTCCAGCCCCGTCTGGACGCCAACATGAAGATGATCAAGCGCATCGTTGAATCCGGTGAACTGGGTCAGATCTACTACATTCAGACCGGTGGTGGTCGCCGCCGCGGTATTCCGACTCCCTTCGGTACTTCCTTCATCGAGGATAAGACCGCAGGTCTCGGCGCTCTCGCTGATATCGGCTGCTACTCCCTCGACATGGTTCTGAACGCAATCGGCTATCCGAAGCCGCTGACCGTTTCCGGTTATAAGTCCGCATTCTTCGGTACTGATCCCAAGTATTCCAATTATGTGAAGACCGGTCATCCCGAATATGCCAAGCTCTTCGGCGTTGATGACTTCGCAGCTGCATTCGTTCGTCTCGAGGGCGGCATCATCCTCGACTTCCGCATTGCATGGGCTATGAACATCGATACCACCGGCGATACCATCATCCTCGGTACCAAGGGCGGTCTCCGCATTCCTTCCACCGAGTGCTGGAATGGCTCTATCGGCGGCGCAATGACCATCTACCGCGAGCTGGGCGGCGAGCAGATCTCCGTTCCTGTTCCGGTTCTGGAGCAGAAGGAAAAGCTCTTCGATCTGAAGATCCGCTCCTTCCTCGACGCGTGCAAGTACAACCTGCCCGCTCCCGTTCCGTCCTCCCAGATCCTGTACAACCAGGCTATCCTGGACGGTATCGCAAGATCTCATGAGGCTGGCCGCGAGGTCGAAATCGAGATCCCCGAGATCTGATTTACCAAAACACGCAGACAGAGGAATCCCTCGCGGATTCCTCTGTTTTTTTGTGAATTATTTCACCTCTCTTGACAAATCCGTGTCTCTGCGGTATTATATAACCAACAAAACCAAAGGAGACCGATATGTCCGTTGTTAAAGTAACACCTGTGAAAAAACACACAATATCGCCTTATCTGTACATGCAGTTTGCAGAACCTCTGGGAACCAGCGATACCTCCGTGGATGCCGGATGGGATTTTCTTGAGAGAAAATGGCAGCCTAAACTGGTGGAAAAGGTACAGGAGTTGGCACCGACCATGATCCGATGGGGCGGATGCTTTGCTTCCTATTATCACTGGAAAGAAGCCGTCGGTCCATACAGCGAGCGTATCCCGGTGCTCAATCACTGCTGGGGTTCCGTGCCGTTCCATAACTATGTGGGTACCCATGAGGTGATCGACCTCTGCCGCTGCTGCGATGCGGAACCGCTGATGGTGGTCAATATGGAATCCGACGGTCGTGAACGCTGGGCGCATGCGAAAAACGATACGGACCGCTGCGGTACTGCTGCGGAAGCCGCTGAATGGATCGATTACTGCAATAATCCGGATAACGCCCTGCGTATCTCCCACGGACATGAGCAGCCGTATAACGTGAAATACTGGCAGATCGGCAACGAGACATCCTATGACCGTTCCGGCTTCAATCTGGATCAGTGCGAGGAGGTTACCCGTCGTTTTGCTTCCGCCATGCGCAAAGCGGATCCCACCGTAAAACTGATCGGCTGGGGCGATGAGGACAGAGATAAGAATCCCTGGTGCGGACGGATGAGTCAGATCGACGATCTGGATATGATCGCGTTCCATCACCATTTCCAGTCCGGGCTGGAGAATTCTCCTCTTGTCGGCACCGAGTACCGCAAGGACTACGATGCCACCTGGCAGCATCTGATGAATGCCTATAAATCCGCCGAAACTCATGTGGCTGCTATGCGTGCCCAGTGCGGAAACAAGCGTCTGGCAATCACCGAGGGTCACTATACCCTGAAGGGGCGTAACCGTAATGAGGTTCTGTCCAGTTGGGGCGCCGGTGTATCCTATGCCCGTGTTATGAATGTGTATCTCCGCAACAGCGATATTCTGGATATTGCCACGATGGCGGATTTCTTCGGTACCGTCTGGCAGGTGAATGCGCTGATGCTGCCGGCACCGATCTATAACGGACCGGCTTATCTCCAGCCTGTCGGCACCGTGATGAGACTGTATCGGCATCATCAGGGCAAATACGCCGCCGATATCTCCTATACGGGTGATATTGATGCAGTGGCATCCATGGATGACAATAAGCTCTATATCCACATCGCCAATACGGATCGCCATAACGGACAGAAACTGTCCTTTGATCTGGGTGGACGGACAGCGAAGAGTGCGGAGATGTTCTATGTGGCACAGCCCTCTGACGTGGAGATCACCCCCACCAATGCAGATGTGTTCGCTATTCAGCAGTGCTCCGTGGATGTGCGGAATATGACCCTCCCCAGAGCCGCTGTGGCTGTGATCGAAATCGAACTGATATAATTCACAAATACAAAAGCAGTGCGGATCCGAGTGATGATCCGTACTGCTTTTGTGTTTTTTATCGCAGTTCTGCCGCGATCTCCTCCGCGATCCGTATGCGTTCTGCGGCAAGCGCATCGAAATCCATGGCGGATTTGTAGATTTCCTCCAGTGCAAAATGACATGCGGCGGCATCGGCAAGTGCCTGCAGTGCGCCGTCCAACATCTCTTCCCGGCATTTCTCTGTAAATCGGATCCGACTGCGGCACAGGGACAGCTGTGCTTTATCCAGAAAACGCTGCATGTTTATGTTTGTGATGCCGTCCCCGCCGCGCTCGTTGCCGAGCGTTACTGCCGCGTTGGCAGATGGCAGATACAATTCGCTGAGCATATCCGGACAGGGCGGGGACGGTGCGCAGACGAGGGAGTTTTTCTTATCCCGAAGAATCTGTCGGAGCGCGGACAGGAAGAATTCTCCGCTTCCATAGTGATCCGTGATGCGGAATTCCCTGGCGGCAAGATCGGTGAAGGTGGTGAGATGACAGGCGCCTGTCATCGACAGTGCGTAGGTGTAAACGGTTTCCTCCGTACCCAATTTATCCGTCGGAATCGATGCCGCAAGCCGTTGTGCGGCACTTTGCAGTTTGTCATGCCGGATACAGTCTGTGAGGAATTGCCGCTGTACTGCGGTGATATGGCGGTATGCCCCGAGAAAACGGTAAGCACGGGCATAGGCGGATGTTTTTGCGGAACACAGATCGGCGATCCGTTCCCGTTTTTCGTGCAGAATATCGCTGTCCCAATAGGCACCTGCATTGACGATCCTGCTGACTGCACCGGGAAGAACAGGATCCAGTGTGTGCGGCGCAGTTCCATCCAGAACAGCAATGCGTCTGCCGTTTTTTTTCCGCAGGATAATCGCGTCCGCGGAGGATGGATCGGATGAACAGAGCAGCAGCGTGACTTCCGCCCCCGCTTCCTCAGCCCGTGCGGCGCAGGTTTTTATCAGAGTGCTTTTTCCC
>SVTS01000059.1 GCA_015063645.1 Oscillospiraceae bacterium
GGCAGGGGAAAGGACCATCTCAAACGCCGAAGTTCCTTTCCCCTGCACCCCAATCTCCTTGGCTTGATAGTTAGTTTTAGACAACATACATAAATTTTCGCCCGGAACTTCACCTATGGTGAAGTTCCGGGCATCTTTTTTGTTGAAAATGTCTACACAATTTGTCAGAGGCAAGGAGACAGGGGTGGCGGGGGAGGAAACTTCGCCGTCTGAGATGGTTCCTCCCCCGCCTCGCCGCGTTAGCGGCGAAAAAAGCTGCACTTGTGCATATTGTATACAGTATGTGCTTAAGTTAATGACCTTGGGAATTGTTCCCGGTGCTTATACGCTCTTATGCGAGCCAGGTTTTCAGGGTTTCTGCATCACGCAGATACTGGGCTTCCGTTCCGTCGCAGACGAATTCCAGAAGCATACCGTGATCATTGCCGCTTCCGGCGAGGATATCGATATACTGCCGCCATGCATCCGCGCCCGCCTCAAGCGGGAATTTATCCTTGTTCTTCCAGGAGAACACATGCACATTGGAGACAAAGGGCAGAAGCCGGCGCAGGCTGTCCGTATTGTAGTCCACATCCTGTGCCTGATCGGGCTGCCAGTAGAGGCGGAGATTCCCGTGTGCCACTTCCTCGATCAGCCGCAGAGCGGAATCGGGGGTATCGGTCAGCGTACCGCGGTGACGCTCCAGCGACAGCGTCATGCCGTTCTTTGCGCATTCAGCGGCGCAGGTACGGATGGAATCTGCCACAGCGGCGCGGTTCTCCTCGGCATCGCTGCCCAACTTACCTGCCCAGATGCGGATATTCGGTGCGCCCAGCGCACTTGCGGCGGCGACCTCAGCGGCAAAATCTGCCTGAGCGGTATAACCGGCGCGGAAATAAGAGCCGTAGGAGATGGACTGCAGTCCTGCGGCGCGGGTCATCTCTCCGACGGAGGATGCATTGGCGATATCCGTCGGCGGGACGTGAATATCACCGCCCCATTCCACAGCATCCAGACCTGCCTGTACGGTCAGATCGGCGATAGTTTTGGGATCCAGATTCCGGAAAGTAACAGACACGATACCAGTTTTGAACATATTATTTTTCTCCTTCTGCTGCAAGCATTTCGGTCATGGAATACAGTCCCGGAGCGGCATCGGCAGCGAACAGAGCCGCACGGAGTGCACCTGTTGCGAACACATCGCGGCTGTAGGCACTGTGGGAAATGCGGATCACTTCATCGGGACCGGCAAAGATCACTTCATGCTCGCCCACAATGGTGCCACCGCGGACGCTGTGGATGCCGATTTCATTCTTTGCACGCTCACGGCGCACGCTGTGACGGTCATATATATATTCGCTGTCCTCACGCACGGATGCGGCGGCATCCGCCAGCATCAGAGCCGTGCCGCTGGGGGCATCCAGCTTTTTATTGTGATGCGCTTCCGTGATCTCGATATCAAAATCCTCACCGAGAACGGCGGCGGCACACTTTACCAGATCGAGCAGCAGATTGATGCCCAGGGACATATTGCGGGAGTACAGCACGGGGATCACCGATGCTGCTTCGCGGATAGCGGCGATCTCCTCATCCGTGTGTCCCGTGGTGCAGATCACAGCGGGGAGATGATGTGCTTTGGCATAAGCCAGAAGCGGGATTACCGCGGTGTGATGGGAGCAGTCGATGATGACGTCCGCCGTCTCCTTGACGGCATCGGGGGAGGCATATACGGGATACTCAGCCGTGACGGCATTGACGTCGATACCGGCGGCAATCACGCAGTCATCCCGTGCGGCAATCCGTTCTGTGATGGCGCGTCCGAGACGACCGCCGCAGCCGGAGAGAATAATTTTTTTCATATTCTTTATTTTTGCGGGAAACCTTTTGCAAAAGGTTTCCCGCACCCTTCCAAAAACTTTCAGGTTGTTATGCGGTACAGATCAGAGCAGACCTGCCTGCTTCATGGCATCGGCGAGAACGGCGCGGTGTGCATCCTCCATCTCGCACAGAGGCAGACGCATATCCTCAGAGCACAGCCCCATCATACCGCAGGCGGTTTTGACGGGGATCGGATTCACCTCGATGAAGAGGGAGTTGATCAGCTTCAGCAGCTTCAGCTGCATAGCGGCAGCGGATCTGTAATCGCCGTCCAGCATAAAGCGGCACATATCGTGAGTTTCCTTGGGCATTACGTTGGAGAGGACGGAGATAACGCCCTTGCCGCCCAGCGACATGATCGGCACGATCTGATCGTCGTTGCCGCTGTAGAGTGCCAGAGTATCGCCCAGCTCGGCAGCGATTTCGGCTACAGCACTGAGGTTGCCGGAGGCTTCCTTGGTAGCCACGATGCGCTCATGCTTTGCCAGTTCAGTATACACGCTGAGCGGAATGTTCACGCCGGTACGGGACGGAACGTTATACAGGATGATCGGCTTATCGGTAGCATCTGCCACAGCGAGGAAGCTCTTGATCAGTCCCTTGGGAGTAGCCTTATTGTAATAGGGAGAAACGAGCAGCAGTGCATCGCAGCCCACCTCACATGCATAGCGGGAAAGGCTTACGGCGTAATCGGTGTCGTTGGAACCGGTACCGGCGATGATCGGCACACGTCCTGCGGTGCGCTCCACGCTGTAGCGGAGAACTTCACGGTGCTCCTCATCGGTCAGGGTGGAACCCTCACCGGTGGTACCGGCGATAACCAGCGCGTCGATGCCGCCGGCGATCTGCCAGTCGATCAGTCTGCCGAAGGTGTCATAATCCACCTTGCCGCCGGAGAAAGGAGTAACCAGCGCGGTAGCCGCGCCTTCAAATACGATCTGCTTCTGAAATGTTCCCATAGTGAACCTCACAAAAAATGAAAAATTTTGTATGCACCGGCCATTTTTTGCGTTTTGCCGCCGGAAATAATAAAAACCGGTTGAAAACCGGCTTTCTGTGTACTATAATATATGTACAGCATAACTGCACAGCGATACACAGATAGCCCTCCACAACAGCCAGAGACTGAAGTGACAGTACAGCCGCTTTCGCCGTCACTGTACCGGAACATACGGTGTCCGCACCGCACGAACCTCGGCATTTCTCGCTCCTCGCCGCGGCTGATCGGCAACGGACTGCCTAACCGCGGGTACGCTTCGGAAACGCGCCTCTATCTTCATGATATGCAGACGGTATCTGTCTGCACCTATGTTATGATATCATATTTTTATATCCATGTCAAGAGGCTTTACAGAAGTTCCTGCAATAATATAAATATGGAGACAACATGAAAGCGATAATCACCGATCTGGACCGTACTCTGCTTCGCACGGACAAAACCGTTTCGGCATACACCCTCTCTGTGCTGGATCGATGCCGCAGGCGCGGCATGCGCATCATCTGCGCAACCGCACGTCCGGAGAGAGCTGTTCTTGAATATCACCGGCAGATCCGTTTTGACGCTATGATCGTCACAAACGGCTCCCGTATCCTTCTTGGGGACCGCACGGTTGAAAACGGCATCCCCCACGAAATCGGAGAGAAAATCCTTGCATCGCTCTGCGCTGTTGAAGGAACGCGGATTTCCGTGGAGATGGGCGACGGTCTGTATGCCAATGTGATGATTCCCGAATGGAATCCCATCCTGCACACCGGATTTCCCGCACTGCCGTCAGGCAGCATTCTGTATAAGATTCTGGCAAGCGGCGACACCGGGCGGCTGCTTTGCACTGTACGGGACACACTGACACCCGACACATACAGTACCCTCTCAAGCAGAGATCTCATCCAGATCATGAGCCGACAGGCGACAAAATGGAACGGTATCCGCACAGTGCTGGATACCTTCGGCATATCCCCCGCTGATGCCGTGTATTTCGGCGATGATGAGGATGATATCGAATCACTGCAGAAATGCGGCACAGGCGTTGCTGTAGCAGATGCGATAGAAGCGGCGAAAGCCGCCGCAGACTGCATCACGGATGCATGCGACGAAGACGGCGCTGCCCGTTATATGGAAAAATATCTGCTGTAACTATTTACCGAAAGGATTCACCATGACTGACGCAAACAATACCTCTGTTATTCGTAATTCCCTGCCGGAGACGGCGCTGACTCTCTCGGATTTTGACTACGATCTGCCCGAAGAACGGATCGCGCAGACACCGCTGGAACCGCGGGATTCCTCCCGGCTGATGATCATTGACCGGGATAGAGACACGCTCGAACACCGCGTATTCCGGGATATCATAGAGTATCTCCGTCCTGAGGACGTGCTGGTGATCAATGACACCCGCGTACTTCCCGCGCGCATCATCGGGCACCGCTCCATGAAGATGAACGCCGACGGTATTCTTACGCCATCGGAAAGTACTGCTCCGGTTGAGCTGCTTCTGCTGAAACAGCGGGAAAATGACGTATGGGAAGCGCTGGCAGGTCCCGGCAAACGGGCACGCCCCGGCGACATCATCTCCTTCGGGACAGGCTTTCTCACCGCCGAGGTTCTGGATATCGGCGAAGAAGGCTGCCGCATCGTCCGTTTCCGCTGCGAAGGCGGCGAATGCGAAACGGTCTATGAAGCCCTGCATAAGCTGGGTTCCATGCCCCTTCCGCCGTACATCCGTGAAAAGCTGAATGATCCCGACCGGTACCAGACCGTCTATGCCCGTCATGAAGGTTCCGCCGCCGCGCCTACCGCGGGTCTGCATTTCACGCCGGAGCTTCTGGAAAAAATCAAAGCAAAAGGATGCGCTGTCGCGCCGGTTCTGCTCCATGTGGGTCTGGGCACTTTCCGTCCCGTGAAAGAGGAAAAACTGACAGATCACGAAATGCACACGGAGTACATCTCCGTCTCTGCGGAAACGGCAAAGCTGATCAACGAACGCCGCGCCGCAGGCGGACGTGTCATCGCTGTGGGAACCACCTCCTGCCGCACTCTGGAAAGCGCCTCCGATGAAAACGGCGTTCTTCATGCCGTTACCGGCGACACGGGTATTTTCATTTATCCTGGCTACCGCTTCAAGATGGTCGATGCGCTGATCACCAACTTCCATCTGCCTAAGAGCACGCTTCTGATGCTTGTATCCGCACTGGCGGGCAGAGAGAAAATGCTGGACGCCTACAAAACCGCGGTGGAGATGGAATACCGCTTCTTCTCTTTCGGCGATGCGATGTTTATTCAGTGAAGAGATAATAGTGAAAAGTGAAGAGGCAATGAAGATTTTTTATTAAATCGTTCACAAATTTCGTGTTGGGGCTTGTTTTTTGTCGGATTATTGTGTATAATATGGGTGATTATCTCGCTCAGACGCGTGGAGGACATATATGAAACTTCTGGAAGATCGGATTCTGCGGGACGGCAAACTCGGTGAGGGCAATGTTCTCAAAGTTGACAGTTTCGTGAACCATCAGATTGATGTTCCTTTTCTCTCAGAGTTGGGACGGGAATTTTACCGTCTGTTCAAAGATGAAGGCATTACAAAAATCCTCACAATCGAAGCCTCCGGTATAGGCATTGCCTGTCTGACTGCAGCGCATTTCGGTGTTCCGGTTGTTTTCGCCAAGAAAACACATACGAACAACATTTTCGCTGACGTATATACGTCCTCGGTTTATTCCTATACACATCAGAAAACGTATGAAATCGTTGTGTCAAAGCAGTTTCTCTCCCCGGAGGACCGCGTTCTGATCATCGATGATTTTCTCGCCAAGGGCAGTGCGCTTCTGGCACTGCTTTCCCTGCTCCGCGACGCCGGTGCACAGGTTGCCGGTGCCGGCATCGTAATTGAAAAAGACTACCAGGATGGAGGCAAACTGGTGCGGGACATGGGCATCCGCGTGGAATCCCTGGCGCGCATCGAATCTATGACCGCAGAAGAGGGCATTCGCTTCTGCCGCTGAATCAGGCTGTCAGAGGCATTGCCTCTGCCGCATAAAAATTTTTTTGGAGGAACAGACAAATGTTCAAGAAAATTGCGTCCCTTGTTCTCGCTGTTCTCATGATCGCATCCGTTGCTGCAGTGTTCTCATCCTGCGGCGCGGGCTCCGGCTTCAAGGTCGGTGTGATTCTTGTCGGCGACGACACCGAGGGATACACAAAATCCCACATGGACGGCATCAAGGCCGCCGCAGAGTCCCTGGGTCTGAAAGATTCTCAGATCATCTGGAAGTACAAGGTTGAAGAGAACGACGCCTGCGCCAAGGCCGCACAGGATCTGGTTGCACAGGGCTGTAAGGTTATCTTCTCCAACAGCTACGGTCATCAGAACTATATGGAACAGGTTGCCAAGGAATTCCCGGACGTTACTTTCGTTTCCATGACCGGTGACTATGCCGCCATCAGCGGTCTGTCCAACTTCAAGAACGCATTCACCAGCGTATACGAAGCCCGCTATGTATCCGGCGTTGTTGCTGGTCTGAAGCTGCAGGAACTGGTTAAGGCAGGTACCCTGACCAAGGCTAAACTCCCCAACAGCTTCGATAAGAACGGCAATATCAAGATCGGTTATGTAGGCGCATTCGACTACGCTGAGGTTGTTTCCGGCTACACCGCATTCTATCTCGGCGTCAAGAGCGTTGTTTCCAACGTTGTTATGGACGTTATCTACACCGACTCCTGGTTTGATGTTGAGCTGGAAGGCGCTGCCGCTGAGGCTCTGATCGCACGCGGCTGCGTGATCATCGGTCAGCACGCTGACTCCACCGGCGCTCCCGCTGCTGCTCAGAAGGCTAAGGACGCAGGTACTCTCGTTTACTCCGTCGGTTACAACATCGACATGCTGCCCACCGCTCCCACCGCTGCTCTGACCTCTCCCACCAACTGCTGGGATGTTTACTACAAGTACGCTATCGACTCCGCCATGAAGGGCGAAGAGATCGTTGCTGACTGGGCTCACGGCTATGCTGACAGCGCAGTTAAGGTTACTCCCCTCGGTCCTGAAGTTGCAGCAGGCACACAGGAGAAGATCGACGAAGTTATCGCCGGTCTCAAGGCAGGTACTCTCCGCGTATTTGACACCTCCAAGTTCACGGTTGGCGGCAAGAAGGTTACTACCGCTCCCATCGACCTCTCCCTCATGGATTGGACGACTATGACCGTTGTTCACCAGGGTGCTACCGTTGAGGCAATCGTTGACGGTTACTTCTCCGAGTCCACCTTCCGCAGTGCTCCCTACTTCGCACTCCGCATTGACGGTATCACGGAGCAGGCTGCCCGCGTTACCAAGTAAAAACAGATCCATCCGACATGCTGAAAGGGAAGTTCATACTTCCCTTTTCAGCGTGTTGGATATATCTCTGCCGGGAATTTTTTCCGGTGCAGCTATGTCCAACACAGGCGATTTTTCTATAAGGAGAATGTATGGAATACGCAATCGAGCTGAGAGGCATAACAAAAACATTCGGCGAAGTCATCGCCAACAACAACATTTCTCTGGCAGTCCGACGGGGCGAGATCCTGTCTCTGCTGGGTGAAAACGGCAGCGGCAAAACCACGCTGATGAACATGCTTTCCGGCATCTATTATCCCGATGCCGGTCAGATCTTCGTAGACGGAAAAGAAGTAACGATCCGCACGCCCAAGGATGCATACGCGCTGGGTATCGGCATGATCCATCAGCATTTCAAGCTGGTAGACGTATTCACTGCCGCAGAGAATATGACGCTGGGCATGGAAGACGGTTCTTCCCTGAAGCTGAAGGATGTCAAGCAGAAAATCCGCGAAATCTGTGACAAATTCGGTTTCCATGTAGATCCTGACAAAAAAGTCTATGACATGTCCGTATCGGAAAAGCAGACGCTGGAGATTGTCAAGGTTCTCTACCGCGGCGCGGAGATTCTTATTTTGGATGAACCTACCGCCGTTCTGACCCCGCAGGAGACCGAGCAGCTTTTCGCCGTGATCCGCAACATGAAAGCCCACGGCAAAGCGGTGATCATCATCACCCACAAGCTGCACGAAGTGCTTTCCATCTCGGACCGCGTTTCCATTCTGCGCAAAGGGGAATACATCGGCACGGTTGACACCGCCGACGCAACGGAGTTGTCCCTGACTGAAATGATGGTTGGGCAGAAAGTGGAGTTGAACATTGACCGTCCCACTCCGAAAAATCCCTCTCCCCGTATTGTGGTAGAGCATGTTACCTGTCTCAGTCCTGAGGGTGTCAAGATGGTGGATGATGTGAGTTTCACTGCCTACGGCGGAGAAATCCTGGGCATCGCCGGCATTTCCGGCTGCGGACAGAAGGAATTGCTGGAAGCCATTGCCGGTCTGCAGACGGTGGAGGCCGGCGGCAGCATCACTTATTATGCCCCCGGTGAAACTGAAAAACGCGAGCTGATCGGCTGCTCCCCCCGCGAAATCAGCCAGTTGGGCGTTTCCCTTTCTTTCGTTCCCGAGGACCGTCTCGGCATGGGTCTTGTCGGATCCATGGGCATGACGGACAACATGATGCTGAAAAACTATATGAACGGCAAATCCCCGTTCACAGAGAGAAAAGCGCCCCGCATTCTCGCGGAAAAGATCCGCGAAGAACTGGAAGTCGTCACACCCGGCATTTCCACCCCAGTACGCCGTCTCTCCGGCGGTAATGTACAGAAAGTACTCGTCGGACGTGAAATTGCTTCCTCCCCCACTGTACTGATGACCGCTTATGCGGTACGCGGTCTGGATATCAACACATCCTACACCATCTACCACCTGCTGAATGAGCAGAAAGCCAAAGGCGTTGCCGTTATCTATGTCGGTGAGGATCTGGACGTTCTGCTGGCACTCTGCGACCGGATTCTGGTGCTCTGCGGCGGTAAGCTGAACGGTATTGTGGACGGACGCGAAGCCACCAAGGAAGGCGTAGGTCTGATGATGACAAATCTTGCATCCGAAGGAGGCGAAGCCTGATGAAAAAAACACAGACAACCGGAGTCAAGGAACCGTTTCTCCGTATCGCCCGCCGTGAGGATGTGACTACCAAAGGTTCTATCCTCATCCGTGCCGCGGCCATTATCGCCGCACTGGTCGTGGACGCGCTGTTCATTTTCCTTGTTACCGGACTGAACCCGGTGAGCGTCTACGTTGTTATGTTTACCGGTACATTCGGCAACTTCATGCGATTCAAATGGGCGGTTGAAGAACTCGCCAAGCTTCTGCTCGTCGGTATTGCCCTTGCTCCCGCATTCAAGATGCGATTCTGGAACATCGGTGCCGAAGGACAGGTACTCATGGGCGGTCTTGCCACTGCGTTCTGCATGATCTATTTCGGCAATACGCTGCCGACATGGCTTCTGTTTGTGACCATGTTCGTCACCAGTATCGCCATCGGTGCCCTGTGGGGCATCATTCCCGCTTTCTTCAAAGCGAGATGGAACACAAATGAAACCCTGTTCACTCTGATGATGAACTACGTTGCCATTCAGCTGGTTGCGTTTGCGACCAACACATGGCGCGGACAGGCTTCCTCTCTTGGACGCATCAATCCCGGCACGGAGGCAGGCTGGTTCCCTTCCATCATGGGGCAGCGCTGCACAATCAATATTATCGTGATCGCCATTCTGACAGTCGCCATGTTCATCTATCTGAAATACACCAAGCACGGTTTTGAAATCGCCGTTGTTGGTGAATCGGAAAACACCGCACGCTATGCAGGCATCAATGTCCGCAAGGTTATTCTGCGCACCATGGCGATTTCCGGCGCTATCTGCGGTCTCGGCGGTCTGTTCATCGTAGCAGGCAACTCCCAGACCATCGCCACCACTTCCGCCGGCGGACGCGGTTTTGATGCCATCATCGTCGCATGGCTTGCCAAGTTCAACACCTTCTATATGGTGCTGATCTCTTTCCTGATCGTGTTCCTGGAAAAGGGTGCCAGCCAGATCGCTACATCCTATTCCATTATGAATGACTATTCCGCCGACGTAATCTCCGGTATCATCCTCTTCTTTATTCTCGGCAGTGAATTCTTCATCAATTACCGTCTGATTTTCCGGAATGGAGGTAAAAACGCATGAGTATCGTTCTGCAAAGTCTCATCGCGTGGATCACGCGTACTGTCATGTTCGGAACAGTAATCATGTACGGCTCTCTGGGCGAAACCATGACGGAAAAATCCGGCAACCTGAATCTGGGCGTGCCCGGCATCATGTATCTGGGCGCATTCGGTGGATTCGCCAGCGCGTATTACTACAGCACACTGGCAGAAAATCCATCCAAAATTCTCTGTATCCTTATTGCACTGCTGTGTGCATTCCTTGCCTCCGCTTTCGGCGGACTGATTTTCAGCTTTCTGACCATCACGCTCCGCGCCAATCAGAATGTAACCGGTCTGGCGCTGACCACGTTCGGCATGGGTATCGCCAACTTTTTCGGCGTATTCGTTCTGGACGGTTCCGTATCCGTCAAGGCTGAATTTGCCAACCAGGCATTCAAGACACCGATTCCCGGTCTGTGCAGAATTCCCATTATCGGAGATGTTCTTTTCTCCTACGGATTCCTGGTATATCTGGCTGTTATCCTTGCGGTCGTTCTGCACTTCTTCCTCACAAAGACCAAGTCCGGTCTGAATCTCCGTGCTGTAGGCGAAAATCCCGCTACCGCGGATGCCGCCGGTGTCAACGTATCCAAGTACAAATATCTTGCCACCTGCATCGGCGCCGGCATCTCCGGTATCGGCGGTCTGTATTACGTTCTGGATTACAACAACGGTATCTGGGCAACGACAGGCAACATCGAAAATCTGGGCTGGCTGGCAGTGGCTTTGGTTATCTTCACCACCTGGAAGCCGCTGAACGCCATCTGGGGTTCCTACATTTTCGGTCTTCTGTACTGGCTGTACCAGTATCTGCCGGACATTTTCGGCATCTATGTCCCCTCCGACCTGATGCGCATGACGCCGTATGTGGTTACGATCATCGTACTGGTAGTCACCAGTCTGCGCAAACAGCGCGAGAGCCAGCCGCCGGCTGCACTGGGACTGTCCTATTTCCGCGAAGAAAGATAAAATCCAAAACACCCGAAACGGAAAAATCCTTTCGGGTGTTTTAAGATAGAGGGTTATTATGATCATCCGTAATATGGTGCCCGATGACCGGGCACGCGTGCTTGCCATATACGGGCAGGGAATCGCCTCCGGCAAAGCAACATTCCGCACGATCTGTCCCGCATGGGAAGACTGGAACAGCGGACATCATCCGTCCTGCCGCTTTGTCGCTGTATACAATGAAAAAGTGGTTGGTTTCACCGCACTCAGTCCCGTTTCCGATAAAGCGCACTATGCCGGTGTTGCCGAGGTAATGGTTTATGTAGATGAAAAATACCGCCGTCAGGGTGTGGGAACCGCTCTTCTGCGCGCCCTGATCGCCGCGGCACCGGAAAACGGCTTCTGGAGTCTGTATTCCTCCATATTCTCTGCAAACACGGAGAGCATAAAACTGCATGAAAAATGCGGATTCCGCACTGTCGGTTTCAGAGAACGGATCGCCCGGGACAGTTCCGGCAGTTGGGTGGATACCACTCTTATGGAATACCGCTTCCCGGATGAGGCGGTAAAAGAGATACATGCATAAAAAATCAAGGGAGATGCCCATGCATCTCCCTTTGTTTTATTCAGCGAGAACCTGACGGATCACATCCGCCGTCTGCGCGGCACAGATTTCAATGCCCTTCTGGCTCAGATGAGTACGATCCTCTCGTATATTTCCGGCAACATCCTCCGCAACCAGCGAATACAGATCGTTGATCACCACGCCCATCTCACGCAGTTTCGGCACAACTGCCTCGTTGTAAGCGATAATCCGTTCTGTGCGCGGATCCGGATGACGCGGATCCACGGGCGTTGTTGTCGCAAAGATCACCTTTTTACCTTTTTCCATAAAGATCCGTGCAATACGCAGAATCGTCTCCGCATACGCCTCCATGGGAGTAAACGGACCGTCACCGAAACGGTCACAGTTATCCCAAAGACCTGCATTGAAATGAATCACATCCGCATCCAGCCAGTAATCCTTCCAGGACACAGCCATGCCGAGCAGCAGATACTGAGCAAAACGGCAGTTATCTCTCGGCTGCCATACATAATACCGATCTCCGAGGACCTGCTGCATAACCGTACCGTAACCGATCAGTCGGATGGAATCGCCCAGCAGAACGACCTTCTTCATCCCAATCAGCCGGGCAAGGCTGTCATCCTTATCGATGTAGATATTGGCATTCTCCCGCAGGATATCCTGTCCGTAGTTATATTGATCGTAGATACCCACTGTCTGCATACCCAGTTTATGCGCCGTGCACAGCGCCACAGCGGAATCCTCGAACACCCATGTCTCACCGACGGTTGTTCCCAGATATGCCTGTGCCGCCCGATAGATATCCGGGCAGTCTTTGCCCTTGCCGATCTCCGCGCAGGAGAAAATCTTCGGGAAATATTTTTCCAGATCGCAGTGTTCCAGCGCAATACGGAGCAGTTTCATATCCGTAGCGGAAGCGATGCACATTTTTACGCCGTTTGCCTGACAGTCGTCCAGAAATTCTCTGACGCCGGGCTTCAGCTGCACATCCTCCGCGTAGAATTTTTCCATGATCTCATTGGCAGTATTCACCAGATCTTCGCCGGACGCACCGAGGCTGTAGATTTCATGGATATACTGCATGGCATCCACCAGCGTCATGGTACGGACAGCTTTATCGTCCTTGGCATCCGGACGGAAATCCGGATCGTTCCGATAGAGCATTCCGAATTTAGTCCACATCACATCCCACAGCATCAGGGAATCCACAAGGGTTCCGTCCAAGTCAAAAATTGCGCTTTTGATCTTCATTCCTGTATCTCCTTTGGATTATCAAAGTACAAAGTACAAATTATTCGGATATAGCATAGCACAAAAAGAAAAAAAAGTCAAGCATGATCCGTATGCTTTTGCGGCAGTTTTGCAGCCGCAGCGTACAGGAAATACGCCGCCTTATGATTCCCTTCTGTGCTTCCCTATGCGATTCAGACGCGTCTCATCAAAAAGTTCCCCTGCCGCAGGACAGGGGAACTTTTTTAAGAGCCAGAACCGTGTCAGGCCGGTGTATCCAGCTTCGCCAGATCATCAAAGAACTGCTTGATCTGTGCCTCTGCAGAGGGAGAATGAGATGCATAGTAAGAAGCAAAATCGGGACTCTTGTTGATACCAACCAGTTTGGCGATGGTGTAGAACAGATTATACATCGCGCCGCTCTGACCGAAGAAGTTGCGTCCGCCGTCAAATACGACATGGTCGAAGATGTACGCGATCATCTCACGCATATCCTCGTCACGTGCCAGTTTTGCGCCCAGAAGCTGTTCAAAATACGCCGGCTGAGTGGTCGTGCCGCTGTAGTAGGAGAGCAGCTCGGTTGTCATACCAACCATTTCGGGATCGCCGACAATGGCGGGTACACACATCATACCTGCCCAGTTAACGCACTCATAGTGCAGCTGATCATCGGTCAGTTTCGGCATGGGTACAAGACCGAGATTGATATCAGAATCACGGTAGGAGGAAAGTGAACCAACCGTAGAGCAGGTAAAGAGACATTTGCCGCTGGTGATTTCCATGGTATCGCCTGCAACAGCCTGCGAGAAGGAATAGGTATAGGTGGATTTGGATTCATTGATCAGAAGATGCATCTTCTGAATGAGGGAAAGCATGCGCTCGTTGTTGATGTCCAACTCAAAGGTACCGGGCTTGCAGAGTTTCAGTCCTGCGCCGTAGAGGAACTGGCAGAGCGGAAAGTCCGTCATGGTAGCAAATCCGTACTGGTCATCCTTGTTCATAGCACCGTCACCGTTCAGATCCACAACAACTTTGGATGCCATCTCGGTCATTTTGTCCAGCGTCCACTTATTATCGCGGACCAATTCATAAGGGTTCTCCAGACCGTCGGTGTTATCCAGAATATCCTTATTGAAATAGATACCGTAGGCAGAAACGATCATGTAATCAGAGAACGCATAGAACTGCTTGCCTGCTACTTCCAGCGACTCGTTACAGTCGGAATGCCAGTAGGGCTTCTCGAAATTCACGTGGGGAATATCCTGCCAGTCTTTGAGCAGACCGGCAGCAACGATGGTGGAGATACTGTTCATGGAGTGAGTCAGCACAAGCTGATAGAGATCGTCACCCGCCGCCGCAGCAGCCTGAAGAGGCGGCAGGAGATTGATACCGTTGCTCGTTCCCTCGCCGTTCAGGCGCTCATAGGTGAATTTTACACCCAGATCCTCTTCGACCATGCGGGCACGATTATAAACTGCATCCTGCATGGCTACGCCGGTCTCTTCCTCGACAAAATACAGATTGCCGTAGTTATTGGCAGGACCGGCGATGTGGAAACGGGCATTTTTGAAATCTTTGAACTCAAAATCAGGTGCATCGGGATCCCGGGTAGTCTCCGCTACCGTGGTGTCCGTACTCTGCACATCGGTTTCCGGTGCGTCGGGTGTTGTAGCACCGCAGGCAGCGAGGAGCAGAAGCTGCATAGCTGCAAGAATCGCCGCAAGAATACGCATTTTCATGGTTGCCTCTCTTTCTTTACCGTTTGCATATATCGTCAGCAAAACGGCAATTTTGGAAAATACTGCAGAACTATTCCGCAGTTTTATTATAACACGCCTCAGAGCATTTGTAAATATAAAATTTTTGTGATTTTTTCACTTGAATTTGATCAATTACCCCCTTGTTTTTGTTTAATACTACCATTTTGTTTTATTTTTTGTTCATCAGTTTTGTTTTTTGTTCATATTTCATCCGAATATTCCCTGACAAAACTTACGGATTAAATAATCAAAATTTTGCCCACATTATATCCCACAGCGTCAGGGAATCCACGAGGGATCCGTCCAAGTCAGAAACTGCGCTTTTGCTCTTCTTTCCTGTATCCCCTTGGGTTATCAAAAAACAAATTGTTTGGTTATGGCATACAAGCATGAGGTGTCTGCTTTCGCAGCGGATGTTCAGCCATGGCGCACGGAAATATGCAGCCTTATGACGCCCTTCCCTGCTTTTCCCAGACGATACAAATGCGTCACGTCAAAAAACTCCCCTGTCTTGCGACAGGGGAGTTTTTCAGAATTAAACCGTGTCAGGCCGGTGTATCCAGCTTTGCCAGATCGTCAAAGAACTGCTTGATCTGTACCTTTGCCGCAGGTTCATGCTGTGCATACCAGGACGCAAAATCAGCACTCTTCTGAATACCGACCAGTCTGGAAAGCGTATAGAACAGATTGGACATGGATCCGCTCTGACCGAAGAAATTGCGACCGCCGTCAAATACAACATGCTTGAAGATGTAGTCGATCATGGCACGCATATCTTCATCATGTGCCAGCTTGGCACCCAGAAGCTGATCATAGTACGCGGGAATGGTGGTCGTACCGCTGTAATAGGAGAGAAGCTCCGTCGTCATACCGACCATTTCGGGATCGCCGACGATGGCAGGTACACACATCATACCAGCCCAGTTGACGCATTCATAATGCTCCTGATCAGTGGTCAGCTTCGGCAGCGGAACAAGACCGAGATTGATATCAGAATCACGGTAGGAAGACAGCGATCCAACCGTGGAAGTGGTGAACAGGCATTTTCCGCTGGTGATTTCCATGGTATCACCCAGCGTTGCCATCTTGTAGGAATATGCATATGTACAGTTGCTCTCGTTGACGAGTTTATGAATTTTCTGAATGAGAGAGAGCATCCGCTCATTGTTGATATCCAACTCAAAGGTACCGGGCTTGCAGAGTTTCAGACCTGCACCGTACATAAACTGCAGCATCGGATAGTCTGTCATAACAGCAAATCCGTACTGGTCTTCCTTGGTCATCGCACCGTCACCGTTCAGATCGACAACAACCTTGGACGCCATCTCGATCATCTTATCCAGCGTCCACTTATTGTCGCGAACCAACTCATAAGGATCTTCCAGACCTTCATTGTTCTTCATGATATCCTTATTGAAATAGATACCGTACGCAGAGACGATCATGTAGTCGGAGAACGCATAGAACTGCTTGCCCGCTACTTCCAGGGATTCGTTACAGTCCGAATTCCAGTAGGGCTTTGAGAAATCCACATGCGGAACGTCCTGCCAGTCTTTCAGAAGACCTGCCGTTACAATCGTGGAAATACTGTTCATGGAATGCGTCAGGATAAGCTGATAGAGATCATCGCCTGCTGCTGCGGCAGCCTGAAGCGGCGGCAGGAGATTGATACCGTTGGTTGTGCCTTCGCCGTTCAGACGCTCATAGGTGAAATCAACCTTCAGATCTTCTTCCACCAGCAAAGCTCTCTTATAAACAGCATCCTGCATAACTTCGCCAACTTCTTCCTCGACAAAATACAGATTGCCGTAGTTATTGGCAGGACCGGCGATGTGGAAACGGGCATTTTTGAAGTCTTTGAATTCAAAATCAGGTGCATTGGGGTCCTGGGTAGTTTCCGCTACCGTGGTGTCCGTGCTCTGGGCATCGTTTTCCGTTGCGTCCGGTGTTTCTGCACCGCAGGCAGCGAGGAGCAGAAGCTGCATAGCTGCAAGAATTGCCGCAAGAATACGCATTTTCATGGTTGCCTCTCTTTCTTTACCGTCTGCATTTTTTGTCAGCAAAACGGCATTTTGGGTAAATTCTGCAGATTTATTCTGCATTTTTATTATAACATACCACAGTGCATTTGTAAATATAAACATTTTATGATTTTTTGCTTCTGCTTTATCAAAAAAAGCTCCTGTTTTTGATCTATATTGCTATTTTGTTTTGTTTTTTGCTTATTTGTTTCATTTTTTGTTCATATTTCAAAAGAATATTTCTTGACAAATCTCCCGGTTTATATTATCATATACATATCCAAAACGATCAGGAGGTCCAGTATGGCTTTCTCAACGAGTTTTATTTCCACAGGCGGCGTTCCAGCGGATTACGGCAGACATGTTCCCTCTCCGTATTTCCGCCGTGCATTCACACTGCCCGCACTGACTTCTGCTTTTCTGACAATCTGCGGCACCGGATTCTATGAGTTGTTTGTAAACGGAAAGCGGATCACCCGCAGTATGCTGGCACCGTATGATTATAATCCCGACGAATTCCTGTTTTTTGACCGGTACGATCTCATGCCCCATCTGCAGGTCGGGGAGAACGTCATCGGCATTCAACTGGGCAACGGAACAATCAACGGCTTCAACGCATTCACTTGGAATTTCCACCGCGCCGCATTCCGCGGTGTTCCGCGGACCGCATTCTCCTTTGAGGCAATGGATACGGACGGACAGCCTATTGTATTTGATGCCTCCTCCGGATTCAAATGGCACGATTCCCCCATCCGCTGTGACGATCTGCGGGCGGGTGAAATCTATGACGCACGCTTTGAGATTCCCGGATGGTGCGATATCGGATTTGACGACAGCGGATGGCAGGATGCCGTCCCCGCGGAAACACCCCGGGGAGAATGCCGCATCTGCAATGTAGATCCCATCGTTGTCACAAAGGAACTGCCTGCGCTCTCCGTTACGCCCGCATCCCTCGGCGCACGCCCTCGCATCAATGAAAAGCTGGCTGCCATCGAGCTGCCGGAGGAAGATGCACTTACGGAAGGATATCTGTACGATTTCGGCATGAACGCCGCCGGTATTGTCCGGCTGCATATCCGGAACGCCCGTCCCGGGCAGAGACTGATCCTGCAGTACGGCGAGCTTACAGACGAAAACGGCAATCTGGATATCCGCGGGATGTATTTCTATCCCCACCGCTATAACTGCCGCGACGTCTACATCTGCAAAGGCGGCGAGGAGGAAATCTGGCAGCCCACTTTCACCTATCACGGATTCCGCTACTGTCTCGTGATCGGACTGGACGCAGAGCAGGCACAGCCCGATCTGCTGACCTATCTGGTTTCCAATACCTCTCTGCGTCAGCTGAGCGAATTCCATTGTTCCGATGAAACCGTCAACAAGCTGTGGGATGCGGCGATCGTCTCGGATCTTGCCAATTTCCATCACGTCCCCACCGACTGTCCGCATCGGGAGAAAAACGGATGGACAGGCGACATGGCAGTTTCCGCGGAACAGATGGTTCTCTGTCTCTCCGTGGAGAGAAATCTGAAAGAATGGCTGCGCTGTATCCGCCGCTCCATGAATGAAGCAGGCGATCTGCAGGCGATCATTCCGGGCAATCACAGCCATTACCGACAGGGTCCCGCATGGGATGCGGTCCTCGTGCAGATTCCCTATCAGATCTGGAAATACCGGGGGGATACACAGATTCTCCGTGACAATGCCACGGCGATCATGCGGTATCTGCAGTTTCTCACCACCATTACCCGCGAGGACGGTCTGATCGAGCGCGGTTACGGCGACTGGTGTCATGCCGGCATGCGTTCTCATGATAAATACAAAGCCCCCGTCGCATTTACCGCAACCGTCTTCGCCATGGATATCTGCGCCAAGGCAAAGGAAATTTTTGACGCAGTCGACATGAAGCCGCAGGCGATGTTTGCCGATGCCCTGTACACCCAGTTCCGCACCGATGCCAGAAAGCAGCTATTGCATCTTCCCACCATGACTGCGGTCGGAAACTGTCAGGCAACGCAGGCAATGGCGATCTTCTACAATCTGTTCGACGAAGCAGAAAAACAGGAAGCATTCCGGAAGCTGGTCGCCATGATCGAAGCGAATGACGAAAAAATGGACTGCGGCATTCTGGGCATGCGCGTCATCTATCATGTGCTCTCCGCCTACGGACGCACCGATCTGGCGTTCCGCATGATCACCCGCCCGGACTTCCCCTCCTTCGGCTACATAATCGAGCACGGCGCCACCTCTCTCTGGGAGAGTTTCCGTGAGACTGACTGGTATCCCGACTCCCACAATCACCATTTCTTCGGGGATATTATCTCCTGGTTCATGCAGAATCTGTTGGGTCTGCAGCTGAATCCCTATAACCGCAGCTGCAATGAAGTCCGCTTTGCGCCCAAATTCATCGACGCGCTGGATCACGCCAACGGTGCACACCGTGCGCCTGCCGGAAGAATCGAGGCATCCTGGGCAAGGGATGCGGAGGGAATTCTCTACCGTGTCACCCTGCCGGAGGGCATGCAGGCGGAGATTATTCTGGAATCCGGCTGGACGTTCGAGGACGGCACCGCATGGAAGAAATTCAGTGAATCGACCGAGTTCCGGATTTTGCATTGATATAACAAAAAGCCGCAAAAGCGTGCATCCGAATAAGGATGTTATCCAAACGAGCCGATTGAGAGCAAAAGAAGAAGCACAGAATTCGAAATGAGTTCTGTGCTTCTTCTATGTAATGCTGATTACTCATACTATCTGATTTTTGCCCTATTTGGCTTTGGATTAGCATACCTTAAATATTCCTGTAAGAAATATCCCATTATGACTGGACATTCTGCAACCGATGTGATATAGTGTGTATTGACACGAAAAGGAGGTCATGCACATGATAAAAAATCAACAACAATATTATCACAAATGCAGAGCGGCTCTGAATCGGTATTCACCGAAGCAGAGCCGCTCTCTCATCAGAGGGAGGTGAGTAGAATGAACTTAATTGAAGATTTGTGGTACGGTAACATCTCCCCATGGGAGCGACCGTTCAAGAAGGACAGCGCTTATGCGGAATTACTGGCGTTAGTGGTTCGGCATCAGGAAGACTTGCTGTCACGACTGAATGAAGAGGAAAAGGAAATCTTTGAAAAATATGCTGACTGCACAACTGAGATGCACGATCTTTCAGAACGCGAAGCGTTTACGAAAGGATTTGTGATCGGTACACGTATCATAATTAAAGTGATGACTACGAAGGCGGTGGATGAATGAGCAAGAACTTTATGCAAAAAGCCGATATTTCAGATTTTAGATTGACAAACGCCAAAATCTGTGCTATACTGATTATAAATTGAATACTCTCTCAGAAATCGCGGTTTGAAAAGCGAACTAACGCTTGAAAGCGTTAAGTTCTTCACTTAGTAGAGTAAACGGGGAAGCCGGTGCAAATCCGGCACAACTTCCATTACTGTAACGGATACAGTGCG
>SVTS01000060.1 GCA_015063645.1 Oscillospiraceae bacterium
CAGAACAGTATGTCTCGATTTCGTCGCCTTTGACAACGGCAAGGGAGATGCCGTAACCTCGTTTTCCTTTTATTTTCAATAGACGATCCACATCGATAGCGTGAAAAAATCGCATGAATTATTCCCTTCTACAAATTCAAATTTGTCGAACTGTTTGTTTTCAGTTTATCATGGAAAGTGAAGTTCTACAAGAACAGGCACAGCGCAAGCCGCTGTGCCTGTTAACTGCTTTATGAGCACCCGCCATTATGCGCGGCTGTTTCTGTGAGGCGATCAGCCGTTCAGATCGGCTTCTGCCTTGATGTATTTTTCGATGAGATCCTTAATCTTCTGATCGGTTACATCCTTCTGGGCAGCATATTTAGATGCAAGTTCGTTGCGGTTATTCAAAATCTCGTCACCAACCAAAGCACCGCCCTTGACAACTCCGTTGTATTCGTAGATAAAGTTCTTCACGCAGGTGTCGCAGATGATATCAATGCACTGACCGGAATAGGAGTCGCGGCTGTACTTGGCCTTCAGTGCAGACTCATAGAATGTCTCAACGACAGAACGGTAAGATTCAGAACACAGAGCTTCAATTACCGCGCCGGCCTCATCGGGATTCTTACAGGTCATGGGGATGGTCACATAGTCGGAGGAGTTGTGAATAATACCGTAGTACTCGCCCTGTGCCTCACTGACCATCGGATTCGGAATAATTCCGAAGTCATCCTCCATATCACGAAGCGCGGCACCTGTAGCACTCTCCAGACGGTAGGCCATAAACACGGTCTCGCCTGTAGCGAACTTAGCGGCCTCATACGCACTGCCTTTAGTAAAGGAGCAGCCCTTGGTCTGGTAAAGCAGCTTGTTCATCATGTCGACGAACTGAACGGCACTCTCCATATCGTAATCCAGATAAGGATAGCCGCTTTCGTCGCGGGAGAAGAGGCGGATATTGCCGGTGAATTCCAGATGGCGAATCGCTTCATTGTTCATAACAAGGAGACCGTACTGATCGCCGTCATTGACAACGCCGTCACCGTTCACGTCGATGTACGAAGCGGCAGCCATTTCGCCCAGCTTATCATATGTCCACTTGCGGTCAATGACCATCTTGTACAGATCATCGCTCTTGTATCCGGCACTCTCCAGCTTCACCTTATTGAAGAACATTGCGCCTGCCTTGGTGTAGTTCGTCAGGGAGATATCGCCGACAAGATAGCGGATCTTGTTGCCGTCCAGAGACAGCTCCTTCATGGCGTCGACCCACCACCACGGCTGATCAAAATCGATGTACTTGTTCTTGGAAAGATCCTGGAAAAGATAGTCACGGCTGGACTGGATAGCGGCGTTGCCTGTGGTAAACACGATCTGCCAGACGTCATCGCCTGCCATGATATTCTGCTCCATGCCCTTACCGAATTCCTGCCAGGTGCCGCCGAGAGCGGTCAACTCAAAGCCGACATCCAGACGTTCCATGACCTTCTGTGTGCGGCGATAGACCGCATCGTAGATTACGTCGCCGGATTCTTCTCCGCCGCCGTCCCAGTCCAGTTTCTGCATACCGGAACGGATATAGATGCCCATCGTTTTGCCGTTCAGGGTGAAATCTGCGGGAATGTTGTCTTTTGCATCTGCACGTCCGGTTTCTTTGGGCTCGGTCTCACCGGTTGTGGTTTCTGCCGCAGGCGTCGTGTCGTCAGGGGTCGATATAGGATCGGAGGCGCAGGCGGTGAGAGAGACTGCAAGCATCAGGATTGCCAGAAAAAGAGAAAATGTTCTTTTCATGATACACCTCAGTTTTATTGAATATTGAACTGCCAATCTTATTATAGCACGGTAATTATCCTGTGTCAACCCCGACAGGCTTTTTGTTTTTTCTGCAGCAGAAGAAAAACAGACTGCCGTATGAGCCAATGTCATTAACTTAAGGAAGTGGATACATCAAAATAACCAAATTCAGCCTTTTCCGCGGCGAATGCCGCGGGCAGGGGAAAGGACCATCTCACGGGAACCCCCAAAGCTCGCTTTGCTCGCTTCGGGGAACCCTACCACGCCGAAGTTCCTTTCCCCTGCACCCCAATCTCCTTGGCTTGATAGCTGGTTTGTGGCATCATGCATAAATTTTCGCCCGAAACTTCACCATAGGTGAAGTTTCGGGCGTATTTTTTGTTGAAGATATCCATAGGATTCGGCAGAGGCAAGGAGACAGGGGTGGCGGGGGAGGAAACTTCGCCGTGTGAGATGGTTCCTCCCCCGCCTCGCCGCGTTAGCGGCGAAAAAAGCTGCACTTGTGCATATTGTATATAGTATGTGCTTAAGTTAATGACATTGCCGTATGAGCAGCAGTCTGTTTTGGCAGAATCAGCCGTTCAGACCGGCTTCTGCCTTGATGTATTTGTCGATAAGATTCTGGATGTTCTTGTCGGTTGCTTCCTTCTGAGCGGCATAGGCGGAAGCGAAGTTGTTCCGGTTATTGGCAACTTCTTCACCGATCATAACGCCGCCCTTGACTACGCCGGTATACTCATAAATGAAGTTCTTCACGGAAGTGTCGCGGATGATGTCGATGCACTGACCGGAGTAGGAGTCGCGGGAATACTTCATTTTCAGAGCGGACTCATAGAAGATCTCGATGACGGAGCGGTAGGATTCGGCGCACATTGCTTCGATTACGGCACCTGCTTCATCGGCGTTTTTACAGGTAACCGGAATGGTCACATAGTCGGAGGAGTTGTGGATAATATTGGTATATTCGCCCTGTGCTTCATCCAGCATCGGATTGGGGATGATACCGTAGTTGTCTTCCATCTCGCGGAATGCGGTAGTGGTCGCATACGACAGACGACCTGCGAAGAACGCGGCATTGCCTGTGGCGAAAGGCTTGTAGTCAATAGCGACCGCGCGGTACTCGTTGCCCTTGGTTTCGTAGAGCAGTTTGTTCAGCGTGTCGATCATCTTGACAGAGCGTTCCTGATCGTAGTCCAGATAGGGATATCCGTTATTGTCACGGGAATAACGGCGGACGTTGCCGGTGAATTCCAGATGGCGGATCAGCTCCTTGTTGATTACGAGAAGACCGTACATATCGCCGTCGTTGACCTGACCGTCACCGTTCAGATCCTTGTACATAGCGGCAGACATCTCACGCAGCTTGTCATAAGTCCATTTGCGGTCGATGACCATCTGATAGAGGTCTTCTGCCTTGTAGCCGCCGTCGGTGAGTTTGTCAGCATTGAAGAACATAGAACCGGCGGTGAGGTAGTTCTGCAGGTGGATATCGCCGACCATGTAGCGGATCTTCTTGCCGTCGAGGGACAGCTCTTTCATGGCGTTGGTCCACCACCACGGCTGATCAAAGTCGATGTACTTATTCTGGGAAACGTCCTGGAACAGATGGTCACGGCTGGACTGGATAGCGGCGTTGCCGGTGGTGAACACGATCTGCCAGACATCATCGCCTGCCATGATGTTCTGCTCCATACCTGTACCGAAATCCTGCCATTTACCGGAGACTTCAGTCAATTCAAACTTGAATTTCAGACGGTCTTCCACCGTGCGGGTGCGCTGATAGACTGCGTCAAAGATCACGTCGCCGGATTCCTCTCCGCCGCCGTCAAAATCGTATTTGCGGATACTGCCGGCACGCATGTAGATGCCCAGCGTTTTGCCGTTCAGGTTAAAGTCATCGGGAATGTTGTCCTTTACATCGGCACGGCCGGTCTCAGCGGGAGTGGTTTCGCCGGTTGTGGTTTCCGCGGCAGAGGTGTCGCCGCCCGCGGGGGTATCATCGCCGCCGTCGGAGCAGGCCGCCATCGGCACAACCAGCATCAGGGATGCCAGCAGTGCGGCTAATGTTTTTTTCATGATGAGTAATCCTTCCGTTATTTTTTTACAGTGTGTATCACTGCATTTTAATTATAACAGAAATATTATCAAAGCAGTGTACAAATCGTTCGCTTTATGTTATAATAATATAGAAACTGTTCGTTGCGGAGTAGAGTATGCGTATAAAAAAAGGAGTAAGAAGCGGGATTCCCCTGCTGGGCATGGATGTACGGTGGTATTATATACATTCCCAGAAAAAAAAGGATCATTCGTACATAATGAAGAACGAGCATTTCCACGAATACTATGAAATCGTATTCCAGTTTTCCTCCATACCGACTGTCGGTACGGTCAGCGGTCGTGAATATGCGGCGAATTGCCCGATGATCTGGTTCCGTGCGCCTTACGTGCTGCATTCCATCCGCACGGAGGGAGAATACGTCCGTACCATGGTGGCGTTCCAGCCGCAGATTCTCAATGAATACAAAAATGTGCTGAATCTGGGAAATCTGCGCGAGCGGCAGGCGTGCATGATCCCCTGCACAGAGGCGGACCTGGAACGACTGGATCAGCTTCTGATGCGGATGCAGGAAATCTGGCGGAGGGGCGATTCGGAGGAGGCGTGGATCTGTCTTCTGGGTACACTTCTGTACGAAGTCAGCAATATGGTGACGGAGGAGAATTCCGCCGCAGCGGAAATGCCCTCCTATATGCATGAGATCATCCGCTGCATTGCGGAGAATCCGGGAGATGATCTGTCCTCAGCGGTACTGGCGAAGAAATTTTTCGTTGGACGCACCAAGCTGACGCAGGATTTTTCCGCCGCCTTGGGGATACCGATGCACAAATACGTTACGGCGATCCGCCTGACCCAGGCAAAGCGGTGGCTCAGCGAGGGCGTGCCCATCGACGTAATCGCCGCCCGCTGCGGTTTTTCGCAGGAATCGTCATTTATCTATATGTTCCGTAGGGAGACCGGCATGACGCCGGGGGAGTGGCGGCGGAGGAACGGAACAGAAGACAGCTGAACGGCCTTCATGCCGGGTATTTTTCAAAATTCAAATAATGGCGGAGAGTACCACATCCGGTACTCTCCGCCATCTTAGTGCTCATATAATGCTATACTTATTTATTCTTGAATGCTTTTACGATATCTGCCAGCAGCTGCTCTGCGGCAGGCAGTTTTTCCTGTACAAAGGAAACATAGTCGTTGGACTGTTTGTTGACCAGAGTACGGTATACCTGACCGATGCCGTTCAGTGCAAAGTTGTACACAAAGATAAAATTGGTTGTCGTCGAATCACGGATCAGATCAATCATCTGTGAGGAGAGATCGTCCCGGGCATATTTCAGCTTCAACGCAGATTCATACCATGCGGGAATCACAATACGGTAGGATTCACTGCCGAGTGCTTCCAGCACCGCACCCGTGATATCAAGATTATCCGATGCAACGGACACGCCGCCCAGCAGAGCAGTATCATGCACCACCGCGGCATAGTTTTCCTGCTCCTCCGTGGACTTGGGGATCGGGAGATATCCGAAATCATCCTTCATATCACGGAAGTTCGCGGAGGAATTCAGTGTACCGTAGGTGAATACAGATTTGCCTGCCTTAAAAATATTGGTCGGTGTATCCTTGGGCGTAGAGTGAACACCGGTTTCATGAAGCAGTGCATTGAGACGTTCTGCATGGAGGACCGCGGCTTCGCTGATCATTTTCAGTTCAATGAATCCGTCTTTGTCGCGGTTGGTGAAAACGACATCACCGCCATAGGCAAATCCATCCACGGTAGCGTACAGTTTGTTGACAACAAATCCCAGCTGATCTCCGTCATCTGTTACACCGTCTCCGTTCAGATCAGCATAGCTTTCGCGGAAAATTTTCTGCAGTCGATCCATTGTCCATTTGCCGTCCAGTACTTCACGGTACAGCGCATCGGGATCGCCGAAGATATTCTGATACAGATTCTTGTTGAACAGCAGTGTGCGGGCGAGGGAGATGGCATGCGTGAAATAGTCTCCGGAGAGCAGATAGCGGTAGCTTGAGCCGAGGGCGGCTTCGTTCATGAATTTATTCTGCCACCACGGCTGCTCAAAATCAATGTATTTCAGATCATAGGCGTTGTACAGCAGTTTCTGCGGAACAAGCTGCGCCATACCCGTCTGCTGCGCCATGAAGAGATCGAAAGTGCTGTCATCCGCCAGCACAAGAGCTGTGATGGAGGCAGCGGCCGTCTGATACGTATCGGCAAAAGCCTTGGCATTCAGCTTGATATCCAGCCTCTCCTGTACATTCAGATTGCGGGTGTGTACGGCATCGTTGACAATATCGCCTTCCTTATCCTCCACGCCGACTACATATGTGTCGTATACTGCCTGCGTGGCGACATAAACGGAAAATGTCCGTCCTGCGAACTGCAGATTTTCGGGCAGACTGTCCTTGATCTGGGAACGCTCGGTTTCGCCGTCGGCGGTCGATTCTGCGGTCTGGACGGCAGCAGTATCTTCGGTAATTCCCGTTTCATCGGGCGGTGTATCCTGCGTGCAGGATGCCAGAATCGGCAGAGCACTCGCGAGTGCGATAAGTGCTGAAAAAATACGGATTTTTTTCATGATCTGGTCTCCTTCAGTTTCCTTTGAAGATTGCTACCAGATCGGCCAGCGCCTTTTCGGCGGCGGGCAGACGGGAGGTAACGGTGGATACGTAATCGGTGGAGGCGGTCTGTGCCAGCGTGCGATATACCATGCCCAGATTGTTCAGCGTAGCGGAATAAGCGTAGATGAAGTTGGTGGTCATGGAATCGCGGATCAGATCAACCATCTGCGAGGTAATATCGTCACGGGAATATTTCAGCTTCAGGGCGGATTCATACCATGCAGGCGTGACGCGGCGGTAGGATTCTGCGTTCATCGCCTCCAGTACGGCCCCCACCATAGCGGGCTCCTTCGCAGTAACGGAGATGCCCGTCAAGAGCGTGGTGTCGTGTACGAGGGAGTGATATTCACTCTGCGCCTCATCCATCTTCGGGTAGAGCAGGGCCCCGAAATCGTCTTCCATATCCCGCAGATTGATGGAGAAACCCAGACGGGCATTGCCCAGAAACAGCGTGTTGCCCGCTTTGAAAACCTCGGACTGGGTGCCCTCGAACTGCGTCAGCGTGCCGGGCGCGGTGAAGAATCTGACCACTTTTTCCGCCAGAAGAACCGCCTCTTCGCTGAACATCTTCAATTCGATGAAGCCGTCCTTGTCGCGGGTCGCGAAAACCACATCGCTTCCGTATACAAACGGATCCACCGAGGAAGAAGTGCCGCCTGCCACATATCCCAGACGGTCACCCTTATCGGTCATGCCGTCACCGTTCAGATCAGCGTAGGCCCCGCTTGCCAGCTCAGTCATTTTGTCCAGCGTCCATTTGCCGTCCAGCGCAAGCTGATACAACTCATCGGGCGAGCCGTAGAGCTTTTCATACAGATTTTTGTTGAACCAGACGGTGCGGGTGTAGGAGAGCACATCCGTATCGAAATCACCCACCAGCAGGAAACGGTAGCCCGTTCCGAGGGAAATCTCGTTCATGAAGTTATTACGCCACCACAGCTGCTCAAAATCCAGATATTGCACATCGTATGCGTTGAGGAACATTTTCTGAGGGACCAGACGAGCCATGCCGTGCTGCTGTCCGATGAATATATCATAGGTGGTATCACCCGACATCACCAGCGCAGAGACAGAATCCACCACGGTTTTGTAGGTATCTGCCGCAGCAAAGGATTTCAGTGTGAAATGCAGCCGATCCTGCACGATCTCGTTGCGGGTGTAGACCGCATCGCCTACCACATCCGCACGGTTTTCCTCCGTGCCAAGAACATAACTGTCCTGCACTGTCTGCGTGGCGCAGTAGATAGAGAAAGTTTGTCCCTTGAAATCCAGCCCGTCGGGCAGGCTGTCTTTAATCTGCGTGCGGTCGGTTTCGGTTTCGGCGGGAGCCGTAGTTTCTGCGGGAACCACAGATGTCTCGGCGGGAGCAGATGTGTCGGCGGGCGGCGCGTCCTTCGCGCAGGATGCCAGAAGCGAAACCGTTGTCAGCATTGTCAGAAGAGCGGACAGAAATCTTGTGGAACGTTTCATGTACATATATCCCCTTTCACATTATGAGAAAGCTGACGCTGTCATAATTATAGCATAAATTTTACTCCTATTGTGCACAAATCGTATAAAATGTGATATAATATATGCATAAATCATGCAAAACGGAGAGAATCATGGATACGCAGGCAATATGGAAACCGAAGATTCCGTTCTGGAATATAGAAATTGATTCTTTTTTTGCCCAAAAAAAGGTCAATACCTCACCGGGCTACCGCATGGACGGTGAGCACGCACATCAGCATTATGAGATTCTGTTCAATTATTCCGCCATTCCGATCCGGCATACCGTATGCGGGAGGGCATATGAGAGTAATACAACCTATATTCTGTACCGTGCACCATACATTCTCCACTCCTCAAACACTCTGACGGATCAGCCGTATACCCGGTATCAGGTGCTGTTCCGTCCAAGCGTTCTGGCGGAATATGGGGGGATCTGCGATCTCGGCAGACTGAGGGGACGGTGGGAATGTCTGATCCCCGCAAGTCGGGAGGATCTTATGCGGCTGGAGCCGATTCTTGCGCGGATGAGGTCTGCGTGGCAGAAGGAAGTTCCCCGGCATTTCTGGATAAGTCTGCTGGCGGGACTTCTGTATGAGATCAGTGAGCTGGTGCCTGCGGATTTGCCTCCCGAGGCGGATGCACCCTCCTATATACAGGAACTGATGCATTATGCTGTTGATCATATCGGCGAGGATCTGGGGCTGGACACCATGGCGGAGAAGTTTTTTGTCAGCCGCTCCAAGCTGAACAGTGATTTCCACGCTGCTGCGCACATTTCCCTCCATGAATATGTTACTGCAATCCGCGTATCACGTGCCAAGATCTGGCTGACAGAGGGAATGCCCCTGCCGCTGATTGCGCAGAAATGCGGATTTGCTCGGGATTCCGCCTTCATTCACATGTTCCGTCGGGAGACCGGCATGACGCCGGGGGAATGGCGGCGCGAGCAGGAGCGGCAGATGCGCGGGGACTGATTGCCCCGCCGCGGCGTACCCGAACGAGAACACCGTGGAATCCCCTGCGGGATCCCACGGTGTTTTTTTCTTACTGTCCCTTATACACTGCCACAAGTTCGGCGAGCTTCTGCTCGGCGGCGGGGAGCTTGGACTGTACGGTGGAGACATAATCGCTGGAATTCTTCGTGATCAGACCGCGGTATACCTGACCGATGCCGTTCAGGGAACCGTTGTATGCGAAGATGAAGTTGGTGGACATCGACTCACGCATCAGATCGATAACCTGGGAGGAGATATCGTCGCGGGCATATTTCAGCTTCAGAGCGGACTCATACCAGGCGGGCGTGACGATACGGTAGGATTCGGCGGAAAGTGCTTCAAGCACCGCGCCGACCATATCCAGATCCTTGGCGAGGGAGGAGATGCCGGTCAGAAGCGCGGTATCGTGTACCAGACCGTAGTATTCCTCCTGATCCTCATAGATCTTGGGAGAGGGCAGGAAGCCGTAATCGTCTTTCATATCGCGCAGACTGGTGGAGGTGGAGAGCATGGAATTGCCGAGAACGAGGGAATTACCCTCCATGAAGATCGCGGCTTCCTTGCCGCCGGAGCCAACGTTGACGGCGTTCTGATGGAAGAACTTGTTCAGGTCCTCCAGCAGTTTGACTGCCTCGTCGCTGATCATGTTCAGCTGGATGAAGCCGTCCTTGTCGCGGGTGGTGAATTCAACGCCGCTGCCGTATACGAAGCAGTCGGTGGTCGCGTTCAGCTGGTTGGCGATGAAGCCGAGCTGATCCTTCAGATCGGAGAGACCATCGGAGTTCAGATCAACGTACGCGCCGGCTACGATCGTGTTCAGACGGTCCAGTGTCCATTTGCCGTCCAGCACTTCCTTGTACAGCTCGTTCGGATCGCCGTAGAGCTTTTCGTAGAGGACTTTGTTGAAGAACAGATTGCGGATGTAGGCGATCGCCTGCGTGTTGAAATCGCTGACGAGCAGGAAACGGTAATCGTCGCCGAGAGCGACCTCGTTCATGAAGTTGTTCATCCACCACGGCTGATCAAAGTCGAGGTGCTTCACGTCGTAGGCGTTGGTGAACATTCTCTGCGCGGCAAGCGAGGTCATGCCGTACTGGATGCCGAGATAGACATCGAAGGATGCGTCACCGGCGAGCAGCAGCGTGGAGATGTTGGCAGCGGTGGTATTCCACGCGTCGGCGTGGGGCTTTGCCGCCAGTTTGAAGTCCAGACGCTCCTGCACTTTCATGTTGCGGTCCATAACGGCTTCGTTGACGATATCGCCTGCTTTCTCCTCGGTACCCATCACGTACGTATCATGTACTGCCTGGGTGGAGACGTAGATGTTGAAAGTTTTGCCGTCGAATTTGAGATTGTCGGGCAGGCTGTCTTTGATCTCGTGGCGTTCGGTTTCGCGGGTTGTGGTGTCAGCGGTGGTGGTATCCGCGGGCGCGGAGGTGCCGGGGGTGTCCTGTGCATTGTCGGAGCAGGACACAAGGGCGGGCAGCAGCAGCAGCGATGCCAGCAGTGCCGCAAAAATGCGTTTGCTTGTCATGGCGGGATCCTTTCTGTTTCATAAAATAATTAAGAAAGTATAAAAAATTTGTTCTACTAATTATAGCACAATTCTATTCCGTTGTCACCGCTGAAATTGCATAAAATAATTTCACCCCCCCTTTGTTCTTTTGTGCGCTTTATTCAAACCAAAACGAGGGATTCCCTTTTGGAAATCCCTCGGGTGTCTCAGCCTGCCAGATCGGAGCGGAGTTTTTCGTATTCCTTTGCCAGATCAGCGATATTTTTGTTGACGGTGTTTACCTTGGATGCGTAAGCGGAGGAGAGTTCATTGCTGCCTGTCCGCGCGAGCGAATCCAGAATATTGCCGCCGCCGAGAACATTGGCAAAATAGTACGCGAATTCAAAGTGTGCAGTCTCTGTAATGATGTCGATACACTGACCGGATTTGGAATCCTGTACGTACTTTGCTTTCATGGCAGTGTCATAGAACGGCTCGATAACGGAGCGGTAGGATTCGGCGCACAGTGCTTCGCAGACAGCACCAATCTCAGCGGGGGCTTTACAGATGACAGGGAGACATACCATATTGCCCGATGCGTAGACGATGCCGGTGTAGTTCTCCTGCTTGTCGTCGGTCTTGGGGTAGGGGATTACGCCATATACTGCTTCCATACTGCGGATTTCCGTAGTGAGAAGATCGTGCAGCTGACCAACGTAGAATACGGTGTGGTTGGTGACAAAATGAGTCTTATCCGCATAGCCGCCCAGATACGTTGCACCGTTTGTTTCATACAGGAGTTTGTTTATCTTTTCCAGATGCACCTGCGCACGGTCCAGATCGTACTTCATCTCGGGCAGACCGTCTGCGCCGCGGACAAAGCGGGTGAAATCTCCGGAGTATTCCATATAGGTCAGCCAAGCAAAGTACTCCACGATCAGACCGAAGCGGTCAGAGATATCTTTCTTTCCGTCGCCGTTCAGATCCACATACAGCTTTTCACAGTATTCCATCAGCTTGTCATAGGTCCAGTCTCCGTCGATGACCAGCTGATACAGATCATCCGGATCGCCCAGCACGTCCTGATACAGCTTCTTGTTGAAGAGTACGGAACCGGCGCGGGTGTAGTTGTTCAGGCAGATGTCGCCGATCAGATAGCGGATGGATTTGCCGTCCAGGGAGACCTCCTCCATGGAGTCCGTCCACCACCAGGGCTGGCTGTAGTCAATGTATTTGCTGTCCGCCAGATCCAGGAACAGATGGTCACGCTTTGCCTGCAGCGTAACCATGCCCCGGGCGAAATACAGATCCCACGTGTCATCGCCGGCGAGGATGTTCTGTTCCATGGTGTTGCCGACTGTTTTGTATGCGCCGGGCATGGCGGTGATATCCAGTTTGACTTTCAGACGTTCTTCCACGGAGCGGTTACGTCTGTATACGGCATCCTTTACAACATCGCCGCTTTCCTCACCGCCGCCGTCCACGTCGTAGTGACGGACAGAAGCGGCATCGTCGGTGAAGACTCCGATGGACTTGCCGCCCAGATCCAGAGTGGCGGGGAGATTGTCCTTGGCATCGGCGCGTCCCGTTACGAGGGGCGCGGTTTCCGCGGGAAGTGTAGTTTCGGTTTCGCCTGCGGTGGTGGTGTCCTCTGCCGCAGGTACATCAGGCGTATCGCCCGAACAGGAAGCGAGAGGAAGCGCCAGCATCAGAGACGCAAGAAGCGCTGTGAAAATGCGTTTTGCTGCCATGGTAAATTCTCCTTAAAATCCAGAAATCCGTATGTGCGATGGGCACTGCCGAAAAAATATCTAACAATATTGTAACATAAATACAGAGCGTGCGGTTTACAAAACGGGCGGAATGTTGTATAATATATTTGCAATTCATTCGAATCTGGAGAGGTGCGCCATGGCAAGAGAACCGCTTTTGTCCTATAATATACCGTTTTGGAGTCTGGATGTCCGGGGTCTGGTGACTGCTCCCAGGAGAACCAGCAAGGGATATGTGATGACGGCGGATCATGCGCATCCGCATTATGAGATAGTGTTCAATTTTTCCCCCGTTCCCGTCCGGCATTCGGTGCGCGGTGAGTTTCATGAAACAAACGGAAGGTATATTCTGTGGCGTGCTCCGTACGTACTTCATTCCATGCGGACGCTGAGCGATGCGGACTATATCCGCTCGCAGATCTGCTTCCCGCCGTTTGTGATGAGTGAATGTGCCGGATTCGGCGATATAGGCAGGCTGCGCCATATACGCGCCTGCACGATCCCGGTCACGGAGGAACAGCTGGCTTTTCTGGATCAGATGATCCAGCACATGCGCCATCTGTGGAATTGCGGCGCACCGGAGACAATGCGCTACGGTGTGCTGACGGCACTGCTGTACGAGATCGGACAGCTTGTGCCGGAGGATGTGCCTGCGGAATCAGCCGCCGAGGCATACATACAGGAGGTCATGTATCATATCGCAGAACACCCGGAGGATGATTTGAGCATGGATGCTCTGGCAAAACGATTTTTTGTGGGCAAAACGAAACTGGCGCAGGATTTTCATGCTGTCACCGGACAGAGCGTGCATGAATGCGTTACCGCGATCCGGCTGTACCATGCCCGCTCCCTTCTGGCAGACGGAGAAATCCCGATGTCCGTGATCGCTGCCCGCTGCGGATTTTCGGGAGCGGCGGCATTCATCCGTGTGTTCCGCCGGGAAACCGGCATGACGCCGGGGGAATGGCGGCGGACGCAGGAGGAATATGTGTGAATCAGCCCTTGGCATCCGCAGCGGCATATTTGGCGATCAGATCCTTGATCTTCTGATCGGTGACGGGTTTCTGGGAGGCATAGGCGGAGGCAAAATTGTTTGTGCCCTTGGCAACCTGATCGCCGATCATAACGCCGCCCTTGGTGATGTTGTTGTACTCGAACAGCAGTGCCTTCGTGGATACGGCGCGGATGATGTCGATGCACTGACCGCTGTAGGAATCGCGGGAGTATTTCGTTTTCAGCGCAGTCTCATAGAAAGGCTCAATGACCGTGCGGTACGATTCGGCGCACAGCGCTTCCAGAACCGCACCCGCTTCATCGGGATTTTTGCACGTGACGGGCACAGCAACAAAATCGGAGGAGTTGTGAATGATGTTGGTATACTCTCCCTGCTCCTCATCCAGCATCGGATAGGGAATGATGCCGAAGTTGTCCTCCATCTCGCGAAGATCAGCCTCAGTTGTGTAGGCGATACGCCCCGCAAAGAATACGGCATGTCCCGTAGTGAACGGTCTGTAATCCACGTCGGCGGCAATGTACGCATTGCCCTTGGTTTCATAGAGCAGCTTGTTCAGCGTGTCGATCATCTTGATCGTGCGTTCCTGATCGTAGTCCAGATAGGGATGCCCGTTTTCATCGCGGGAGTAGCGGCGGACGGCACCCGTGTGCTCCATCTGGGCGATCAGCTCGCGGTGAATGACCAGCAGTCCGTATAGGTCGGCATCGTCCACGGTGCCGTTGCCGTTTATATCCTTATACAGAGAGGCGGTCATTTCGTTCAGCTTATCGTATGTCCATTTGCGCTCAATGACGGTTTTGTACAACGCTTCGGGATCATAACCGCCGTCGCTCAGCTTGTTGGTATTGAACAGCAGCGCACCCGCGTGGGTGTAGTTCACAATATGGATGTCGCCGACCAGATAGCGGAGCTTTTTGCCGTCCAGCGAAACCTCGCGGGTGGCTTCCTCCCACCACCACGGCTGGGAGAGGTCGATGTACTTGTTGTCCGAGAGATCCATGAAAATATGATCGCGGCTGGAGCCGATGGAGGCGTTGCCCGTGGTGAATACGATCTGCCAGGTGTCATCGCCCGCCATGATGTTCTTCTCCATCTCCTTGCCGAAGTCCTTCCAGGAGCCGCTCATGGCAGTGGTCTCAAACTGTACGTTCAAGCGTTCCTTGACGGTTTCGGTGCGGCGGTAGACCAGATCGCTGACCAGATCGCCCGTCTCCTCACCGCCGCCGTCCCAGTCGCGGACACGGAAGGCCTTGCGCATATATACGCCCAGCGTCTTTCCGCCCAGATTCAGATCGGCGGGAAGATTGTCTTTTGCGTCCTTGCGCTCGGTTTCGGCAGGCTCGGTTTCGATGGGAGCGGTGGTGGTGGTATCTGCAGAAGCGGTGGTGTCCCCGGCGGGCGTTCCCGCATCCTCCGAGCACGCCGCCATGGCGGGGATCAGCATCAGTGCCGCAAGCATTGCGGCGGAAATTCTTTTCAGCATAATTGTATTCTCCTTTTGGTGAATGAATTACGGCAAAACAGCATCGATCGAAGCCGATGCCGTTTTGCACAGAGCGATTATCTCTTCTTCTTCAGAACCACTGCCGTGGAGAGAGAAGCGGCAGCGGTGACGATTGCGATGATGCCCGCGTCAAAGGTCTGAGGAGCCTTGGGCGCGGTAGTGGTGGTTGCGGCAGGCTTTTCGGTTACAGCGGGAGCTACATAGCCGCGGGGCTTTGTGCCGTCATATACCTTGATGTTGTCCACATACATAGCGGCTTCACCTGCCGGCTCAACAGTTCTGTAGTTGATGCGGAGTACGCTGGGCGATTCGGCATCCTTCGCCTTGACCGTGCTCTCCGCACCCTCGATAACCATCTTGCCGTCCACAAAGAGGGAGTACGTATCCTTGGCGGAGTCGATGGCAACAGCAACCTTGTACCACTTCTTAAGTTCAAACCTGAACAGCGGTGCGGGACGGGGATCAGCCTTGATATCGGCATACTTGTACAGACCGAGATCGCCGAGGATTACGCCCGTGTCGCCCATGACAAAAGAACCTGCCAGGCTGGCGGGATATTCCTTGGAGATACCGATGCTCCACTGCATGGCATCGCAGGCAGCCTTGATGTAGAGATCGTATTCAAGGACGATCTGCTGGGAGGCACCCTGTGCCGACTGGAGCGTTGCGGTGGTACCGTTCACATAGAACAGATCGAAATACGGGTCGGCCTTTTCGGCGGAACGTGCAACTTCCATTACCTTGTTGCCGTCAACGGTAATGACTTTAATCGTGCCCGTCTTGGGATGGGAACTGTACATCTTGTCCGCAGGACGGGAGATGTTGCCTTCGGGCAGTGCTTCAAAGTCGAGGGCGAGGAGATTCTTTTCCTCAGCGGCGATGGCGGGAGCCATCATGGAGAGCGCCATCATGGCACAGAGCAGAAATACGAGAAGCTTTTTCATGATACTGTTCCTTTCGTAAAGTAAAAACTGTACAGAATCGGGTGTGCGGCGGAAATGCTGCCCCGTTTCTGAGAATATTATATCATAAATTATCTGCAGGTAGTTTACAAACCCGCCGGAATATGGTATAATTTATACATAATCAGACCGAATATCAGGAGGCAGTATGGCAGGACCGGGTTCCGTCCGTCTTTCCGTTCCGTTCTGGTCAATGGACATTAAGGATATGTTTTTTGACAAGATGAAATGTGACTGCGGATTTGCGATGCAGGGCGATCATGCGCATCAGCATTATGAGTTTACCTTCGGCTTTTCCCGTATTCCCGTCCGGCATTCCGTCAGCGGACAGATTTCACAGACAGATACACCGTATATTCTTTTCCGTTCCCCGTTTATTCTGCATTCCCTCCGGACATTGGACACACAGCCATATAAGCGCTGTCAGGTATATTTTCATCCCGGCATACTGAAAAAGTACGAGGGCATCTGTGATCTGGGCAGCTTGCGCAGTGTACGTGCCTGTACGATTCCGACCGATGAAAAACAGATGGAGTATCTGGAACGGCTTCTGTCTCATATGCGCCGGCTGTGGCGGGAAGGTGCGCCGGAGAGAGTCTGCGCGGGACTTTTGTCGGCACTGCTCCATGAGATCAGCGAGCTGGTTCCGCAGGAAATGATCGAGCCGGACGGAATTCCGCCCTATATACAACAGGTGATGCTGTATATCGTGGATCACATGGAGGAGGAACTGACACTGGAATTCCTTGCCCAGCAGTTTTATGTGGGAAAAACCAAGCTGGTGGAAGACTTCCGCTCCGTTACCCGGCAGTCGGTGCATGAATATGTTACGGCGATACGCCTGTGGCGGGCGAAAACCATGCTGGCGGAGGGAATGCAGCTTTCCGTGATTGCGGACCGGTGCGGTTTCTCCCGCGAATCGGCACTGATCACCATGTTCCGCCGGGAAACCGGCATGACACCGGGGGAATGGCGGCGGAGTCTTCATTGAAAAACTGCTGCCGTAAAACAACAGGGTGCAGTGCGTATTTTGAAAAAATGCGCACTGCACCGTTTTTGTGTAAAAAAACCGGGGGAATCTTTTTCAGATTCCCCCGGAATGCCTGTATGTCAGATTATTTCTTTTTCTTCAGAACAACAGTGCCTGCAAGAGCAGCGGCTGCGGTAACAACAGCGATGATGCCTGCATCAAAGGTCTGAGGAGCTTTGGGCGTGGTGGTGGGCTTCTGAGTAGCTGCGGGAGCGGTGGTCTCGGGCTCTTTGTAGTCACCCATGTGGTTGCCGTTGCCGCTGAGGTCCTTGGCAGCGGTCATATCCTTGGAGAGCTGCAGCCAAACCTGCATATCCTTGTCAGCCTTGATGCCCTTCGCATCAGCCTTGATCTCGTCAGCGGTACGTACATCGGCGTACAGAGCGATCTCACGGATTTCACCTTTCCAGTTTACGGTGTTGCCGTTACGGTAGTCACCGCCTACGCAGAAGGGCATGGGGGTCACGCCTTCGGCCGGGTTATCATGACCGTATGCCTCGGGAGCGTTGGAAGCGGTCTGAACGAGTTCACCGTTGATGTAGGCATGTACCTTACCGGCGGCGTCATCCTTTACTACGGCAATATGTACCCACTCACCGGTAGAAACGAGGGTTACAGGGATATCGGTGAATTTGTGACGGACGCTTTTAGCGGTGGGCAGTTCATAGTACAGCTCCAGAACCTTGGCGGAGTTGAACTGCAGGGAAATACTGGTGGTTTTATCAACGCCGTAGCTGCTGACGAACATGCCGGCACGCTCGGCGTAGCCCTTCGGAAGACGGATAACGGCTTCGAAGGTCAGCGGAGCTTTAGCCACATCTTTGGTGAGAGGATAGAGTTTTTCCGGGGGGAAGGTCATGCCTTCATCGGCTGCCAGTGCGGGAACTGCGAGACTTACAAGCATAAGCAGAGACATGAGAATGAGTGCAAGTTTTTTCATGATACAAGTCCTTTCTGAGAATAGAATTTAGAAAAACAGTACAACTGTTAATTTATAGTGTATCACAGGCTGGCGGTAAAGTCAATATGCATTCTGAAGAATCATGCAGAATTCCGGACTTTATGCTGCGGAAGGGACCGTTATCCTTTTCTGTCGTTGTCTGCTTTAAGGTTGGCGGCGATGAGATCCTTGATCTTCTGGTCGGTGACAGCCTTCTGTGCCGCGTAGGCGGAGGCGAAGTTGTTCTGATTCTTGGATACCTGATCCGTGATCATAAGACCGCCTTTGACCACGTTGTTGTATTCGTTGATGAAATATTTCTCCGAGGTGGCGAGGATGATATCGATGCACTGACCGCTGTAGGAATCGCGGGAATATTTTGATTTCAGCGCTGTCTCATAGAACAACTCTACAACCGTGCGGTAGGATTCAGCACACATTGCCTCAATAACAGCACCGGATTCATCGGGCGTTTTGCAGGTGATCGGAACAGTCGCGTAGTTGTTGGAGCCGTGGATCAGGTTGGTGTACTCGCCCTGCTCCAGATCCAGCATCGGATAGGGAATGATGCCGTAGTTATCCTTCATTTCGCGGAAGTTGGTGTTAAGCGCATAGTTGAGGCGTCCCGGGAAGAAAGCCGCTGTGCCGCCGGTGAAAATCGTGTATACAGTATCTCCCTCACGGTATTCATTGCCCTTGGTCTCATACAGCAGCTTGTTCAGCGTATCAATCATTTTTACAGAGCGTTCCTGGTCGTAATCCAGATAGGGATATCCGTTTTCGTCACGGGAGTAGTGGCGGATATTGCCCGTAAACTCCATGTGCCGGATGGTTTCCTTGCTCATGGTCATCATACCGTAGATATCGCCGTCATCTACCTTGCCGTTTCCGTTCACATCCTTGTACAGAGAGGCAGACATTTCGTGCAGCTTGTCATACGTCCATTTGCGGTCAATAACGCTCTGATACAGCTCATCGGTATTGTATCCCGCGTTGGTGAGCAGGTTGGTGTTGAAATACATGGCACCCGCAGTGGTGTTGCAGGTCAGGCAGATATCACCGACCAGATAGCGGATTTTTTTGCCGTCCAGGGAGATTTCCGTCGTCGGCTTCTTCCACCACCAGGGCTGATCCAGATCGATATATTTATTTTCAGAAAGATCCTGGAAGAGGAAATCGCGTCCGGAGCCCATCGTTGCGTTGGCAGGGGTGATCACGATCTGCCACCGGTCATCACCCGCCATGATGTTTTGTTCCAGTTCCTTGCCGAAATCCTGCCACTTGTTCACGCCCTCTGTCAGATCGAATGTGAAGCCCAGACGTTCCTCCACGGTGCGGGTGCGGTAATATACTGCATCGTAGATCACATCACCGGTTTCTTCGCCGCCGCCGTCAAAGTCCAGCTTGCGCTGACCGGCACGGACAAGCAAACCAACGCTTTTTCCACTCAGATTGAAATCGGCAGGGATATTGTCCTTCACGTCAGCGCGGCCTGTTTCGGAGGGAGCGTTTTCTGAGGGCGCGGTCATCTCTGCGGCGGAGGTATCATCTGTGACGGGTGCAGGTTCATCGGAGCATGCCGCCAGCGCAGGAGCAAGCATCAGAAGTGCCAGAAGAGCGGAAGCAAATTTTTTCATGATTCATTATCCTTTCCGTTTTGGATATACAAATTATAACAGAAATATGCTGCCTGCTGTATACAAATCTGCCGCAGTATGGTATAATGCATATAGAATTTTGCCGCATCGGAGGTGTGGGATGGCAACACTGAAAAAATACAAATCGTCTGCCCCCCTGTGGGGGATGGAGGTGGATGAGTTCTGGATCAGCATGCGGAAGAGGACGGTATCAGAATATCTGATGACCGCAGAGCATCTGCACAAGCATTACGAGATGATGTTCAACTTCTCCCGGATTCCCATCAGCCATACAGCGGGCGGACGGAGATATACCTCTGATACGCCGTGTATCCTGTTCCGGGCACCGTATGTGCTTCACTCTATCAATACGGCGCATACATACACCCGAACGGGACTGGCGTTTCATCCCTGTATACTCAGCGAGTACGCCAAC
>SVTS01000061.1 GCA_015063645.1 Oscillospiraceae bacterium
AAATCTAATAATTAAGCCTCCGATAGGGGAAATCCTTGTCGGAGGCTTGTTGCATTATTTGAATTGCACCACCACAATAGTGGTGAGTAAGTGCGCACTTGCGGGTATACTGTATAAGCCTTCCTCCGGGAGGAAGGTGGCGCGCGAAGCGTGACGGAAGGAGCCCGCGTGCCTTTGAGTTTTGGTTTGTTTTGTTGTAACGCACTCTCCCTCAGTCGCCTACGGCGCCAGCTCCCTCCCGGAGGGAGCCTCTGTATGTAACGTTCGCCTTTCTGTTAAATCATTATAAAACAGTCCTTTAGAACCCGAAGCATTTTGACGGAGGATTTTTTTACTGATATGCACAGAATGGAAAAGGCGCGAAAACGAACCAAAAGTCAAAAACAGACAGAAATACACAAAAAAAAGCAAAAAGAAATGAAAAGTGTTACGTTTGCGGAAAACTTGTGCAATAATCAAATTAAGGATGCGGCAGAAGCCTACTATAAGGAAGTCGTCGAAAACCTGAACAGCATCAAGTAAATACAATAAGAACAGAACACGGCAGAGCATGTTGCTCTGCCGTATTTTTGTTGAGTTTATACAAACAGCGTGCATCCCGATTTCCGGTATCGCTCAATCAGCTCCCGCAGTTCTTTCTCGGAGACTTTGAACTCCTCCGATAAACAATGGATACAGCAGAACTGCTTGCTGCCGCGGTTTACCAGCTTCTTGTGCAGACCGATCTCATCCCGGGACAGCTCAGCTCCGCACTTCATGCAGACTTCCATCAAGCCTCAACCAGCTTTGCAAGGAAGATTCTGCAGTCGTGAGCGGGAATGTGAATGTTGATGTACTCATCGAACTTGCCGAATGCCTCGTCGGTCATCACGTCCGTCAGCTCCAGCGCCATGCCGGACGATGCGGACAGACCGAGGTTCGTCAGATTCGTCTGTACAGGCTGATCTCTTTCCGTGAGGTTGAAGAAACCGATGGCGAATTCGCCGTCCGACAGATGCTTGAAATATACCCGCTTGTCGCTGTTGTCCCAGCCGGTGTGGGATTCGATGGGCGGACGAGCCTCTTCATCCTGATTGATGCGGATGAGATTTTTGTTCGTCACCAGCGCCAGCATCTCGGGCGTAAGCGTGCGGATGTCGCAGCCCAGCATCAGCGGGGCGGAGAACATGCACCACAGACCGAACTGCGTCCGGTAGTCCGCTTCGGTACATCCTCCTATGCCTACGTGACCCTTGCCGAACATGCCGACGGTCAGCATATCCGTGTCATTGAAGCATCCGGGCGCGCTGTAGCCAAGCAGATTCTCCTGGCTCAGGGCGATCTTTTTCATGGATTCAAAATTATCGTGGATGTCGCCGGTGGAGCGGTACATGTGTGCACCGGTGGATCGGATCCATTTATGTACCTCATCGGAGCCCCAGTTGCAGGCGGAGAACAGGATCTCCCGGCCGGATGCTTTCAGCGCCATACCCATACGGCGGTACATCAGCGGGCCGTTGGCAGTATCGGGCATGTAACAGAAATCGTATTTCAGGAAATCGCATCCGTACTCCGCGAAGGTCTTCGCATCCAGAAATTCGTGATCAAAGCTGCCCGGATAGTCGTCGCAGGTGCGCGTGCCGGCGCAGGAATACATACCGAATTTCAGTCCCTTGGAATGCACGTAATCGCTGACGTACTTCATGCCGTGGGGGAATTTCTCCGGATTGGGCACGATTTTGCCCGTCTCGGGATCACGCTGTTTCTTGGACCAGCAGTCGTCGATGACGATGTACTCATAACCGGCCTCCCTGAGTCCCAGCTTGACGAATGCATCGACGTTTTCCAGAATCACCTCTTCGTTGACAGCGTCTCCAAATGTGTTCCAGGTGTTCCAGCCCATGGGCGGTCTTTTTGCAAGCATTGTAATGCTCCTTTCTTATATAAGCCGCTTTTGCGGCAATTTTTACTCGGTGGTTTTTGCCAGTATCTTGATCAGCGTACCCGCCTGATCCTCATGCTCTGCCAGCGTCTGCAGATGCAGATAGCAGAGCCCTATCGGTGCCGGTACCGCGGCGGTGAGCTGCTTCCACAGCACATCATCCAGATAAACGGCGGCGGTGCCCATATCGGTATCGTAGCGAATATCCATGTCGTGCCAGATATCCGGTGCAGTATCCTTCGCTGTGACTGAAAGGGAACAGAATGCCCCATCCCGCACCGTCTCGTCGCATGCGTTGTACCAGTGATCCGTCAGCGAAACGGCAATGCCGGATCCGCGGATCATAAAGCGGACGGAGACTTTACCCCGTGTTGTAGCAGGATAATTCCATACTGCGCCCTGCTTTTTGTAGACAAGACGCTCATCCTCAATGCGGCAGATCTGCAGTACCTCTTCAAAGTTGCCCGCAGGATCGGGAATGAGCAGGGCACCGTTGGTACGGTTGTATGCGCAGTGTCCGGAAAATCCCTTGTACCCGCAGAGATTGCTGTGCAGATACATGTGCGTTGTCACATTGCCCAGACCAAGCCGGAAATCCTCCCGGCGGTCCGTTTCGTACAGCCAGTCGATGTCCAGAATCACCACCTTGCGTGCGATCTGATTCTGTCCGAAGGAGACCAGCAGTTTGTTGTACGGCAGTTCCAGAATCTCCGCCTGGTGGACGCTTTTGTCCCGGGAATTTGCTCCGCCGATGGAGCGGAAGTCCGCATAATTGCGGATCTCATTGAGAAACAGCTCCCGGAAACCGCGCCAGCTTTTCCCGCAGTCTTCCGTGATTGCCAGATGATTGGCGTCCCGGTTGGTGAATACATCCTCCCAGATGCCCGCACGGGCGGTGGCATCCAGCGGGGGGAATATTGTATCGGGATCTCTTTCCGGCATGGGCTGATTGTTGCACCAGAAGAACACGATCCGTCCGTCGGACAGCTTTTCCAGCACCGGCATGGTGATCGTTCCGTGGAACGGCGACGGTGCCGGATCCGTCCACGAGTCGCCCCGGTCATCGGAATAGTGCATGTAGTGATAATCCTGCGAGGTGCGCACGATCATCATCAGCCGGTCACCGCCGAGGGAAACGATGGTCGGTTCGCAGGAATACTGCTGCCAGCGGGTGTTTTTGTGCGGCGGTTTGGGCTCAAATGCGGGCGCATGCGGCAGCATCTGCATATTCCAGTTCTCGCCGTCATCATCGGAGGTGAAGATCACCACGTGCTTGTGCCGGTCCGGCGTGTTCCACTCACCGGGGATGAACCAGCGGCGGCATTCCTCAATGTACAGCGGCTTTTTCAGAATATGTACATGCTTATCCGTCAGGAACACAAAGCGGCAGTCCTCGTCATCGAATCCCCTGTCGGAGAGCACCGCCCATGTGCCGGGTTCCTTGAATGCCTGCTGCGTCGGCTTGCGGTATTCGTTGGGGTACGCGTTGATGTAGCGCCCGGTTTCAGGATTGTATCCGGCAGCGCCAAGGTATTTGTCTGAGTGGATCAGATGTGTTTTCCAGGAAAGTCCGCAGTCCCGGGAGGACATGTAGACCGGTGTGCCCGGATCATCCGGCTCCTTTTTGTCAATGCAGCCGTAGAGACGGATTTCGCCGTCCGGCGCAACGCAGAGATTCCGGGATGCATCCGTGGGCTGAACGGCAACCACACGTGGTGCATATATCGCTTTCAGCATAGCGCTGTCATCCTCGCTGAGGTGATCCAGCATAGCCTGCAGGTAGTATTTCATGTGTGATCGCCTCTTTTCAGCGAAGAATGAGTGCCGCGCCTGTATTGGCAGGGAGCGTCACCGTGATGGAAGTATCCGTCTCCGCAACGGCGGCATCGGTGAAACGGAGAATATCCGCCACGCGTCGTCCGCCGGTTCGCAGATGTACGGTGCGCTCCTCCGGGGTATAGTTGATGAGTACGGCGATCCGTCCGCCGTCAGGCAGGATATGCTCGGTCACACCCACATAGGGCGCATCGGGCATTGCCGGATCGGAGGAAACTGTTCTGGCGAAATTGCCAAGCGCCATTTTGCGGTAGAAATCAGCCAGCGGAATCGCACCCGCGCCGCTGATCACACCGGGCTTTGTGGCGGCATCCAGTTCAAGAGGATAAGCGCAGAAGTATACTTTGCCCTTGCCGTACTTGTTGACAGTGAAGGCGGGACGGTTTTCCTGATCATATGCCAAAACTTCGGCGGTAGTTGCTTCCAGCTGCAGGCGGATCGGACTGCTGAAGCGGAATTCCTTTCCGTCCAGTACCACCGTGTCGGGTATTGCACGGCGGCATCTGGTTTTCACCTTTACACCGCTGTAGGCGGAGAAAGGCGAGAGCAGCGCATCGTTCAAAGAGAGATACAGCGTGGCACCGTCCTCACGAACGCGGCGGAGCAGTTCTGTCATCACGTGCCCCTCAATGGCGGCATTGGAGGTGATGGAGGGAAGCATGTACACGGGAGAAACGGGTATCTCATCCAGACACCATGCATACGTAATGTCCAATCCCGCCTGCTTTGCCAGCAGGAACGAGCCGAATGCGGCTGCCCAGTTGTCCTGACCGCGGCTCAGTACGCATACCGCATCGGTGATCCGCGGCGGCAGCTTCTCCAGCGGAAAATTTTTCATGGAACGGCTGAACGCGGTAAACACATCCGCCACCGGCTTAGGTGATCCATCCAGACGGAACAGACCAAGCTCCCGCTCCACGGAATCCCAGTCGTAAGGCGTGTGCGTCAGCTCTGCCTGTTCATTGGCGCACCACCAGACAAATCCACGCATATCATGTGCCCAGGAGGAGATCATCGCCGTGCGGATGTAATCCGCCGCGACATCCTCGTCAGCGATCATGGGACCGAGTGTGCCGATTTCCTCCACAAAACAGGGCTTACCGCCGAGGGATTCGTACATCACAGACTGTGCCGTGGCGTGGAGACAGGTCTTCATCTGATTCAGCGGATCGGTGTCGCAGTGGGGGGTAAAGATCGGATAGGGATGCGTGCAGAGAATGTCCAGCAGTTCTCCCTGATCCTCCGGCGTCCACGTGCCGTCGGGCAGAAGACCGTGCAGACCGGAGACTACCGGGCGGTCAGGATCCTCCAGCTTGATCGTATCGCTGATGGTCTTTGTCCACAGATAGGCACCGTCGCGGCTGACGGGACTCATGCAGTTGCATTCGTTGCCCAGATCCCACGCGGCGATGGCGGGTTTATCCTTGAAATGCCGCACCATGTAGCGCACAAAGCGCACTTGCCAGCGAATCACCAGCGGATCGCTGAGCAGATTCTTGCCGGCAAAAGCTTCGGGCATGTGCATGCGTCCGCTCATCCAGCCGGTAACCAGACCAATGATCAGTTTTATGCCGTATTTGTCCGCAAGATCGCAGAATATGCCGAAGCGCTCCGCCATCACGGGATCAATGCCGGCTTTTCCCTCTTCCGTAAAAGGCAGGGGATCCTCTCGGAGGCGAAGTTCTTTTTCAGAAGACGATCCGCCCCGGTGCATCCGCAGGGGCTGAAAATCGGACCACAGAGGAAATATACGCAGAACACTGACCTCCGCCTCTGCCAGCCGGGCGAGATCCGCTTCTACAACATCGGCACGCCAGTCCGACCACATATTGGTACCCGCATGGGATGCCCAGTAGTTGCATCCGAGGAACAGTTTCCCACTTTCAAACAGGTTCATAAATGGCTCCTTTTTAACGTGGAGATTTGTTGTGATTAGTGTAACATATTCCCAACGCCATGTCAAGAGGAAAGAAGAACGGAGAAGCCTTTTTTTGCTGAAAGGCTTCTCCGTGTGATTTTATGCGGTTACAATATTGGCTGCTTTCTGCAGTCCCAGCTTCTTGACGGCTTCTTCGCGCATCTTGAATTTCTGGATCTTGCCGGCGGCGTTCATCGGGAATTCGGTGACAAAATCGACATATTTCGGCACCTTATGCTTTGCCATGTGGTCGAGAATGTATTTCTTCATCTCTTCCACGGTCATTTCCTCGTTTTCCTTGAGGATGATGCACGCCATGATTTCCTCGCCGTACTGCTCATCGGGTACGCCGATGACCTGTACGTCTTTTACCTTGGGATGCGTGTAGATGAATTCTTCGATTTCCTTGGGATAGATATTCTCACCGCCGCGGATGATCATGTCCTTCAGACGGCCGGTGATGCGGTAGTTGCCCTCTTCCGTCTTTGCGGCAAGGTCGCCGGTATGGAGCCAGCCATCCTTGTCGATGGCGGCGGCAGTGGCCTTGGGCATCTTGTAGTAACCCTTCATGATGTTGTAGCCGCGGGCAACGAATTCGCCGGTTACGCCGACAGGTACTTCTTCATTTGTTTCGGGATCCACAATTTTGCACTCGATCTCAGGCAGAGCGCGTCCGACAGTACCCACGCGAATCTCCAACGGATCGTCCGTGGAGCTCATGGTGCATCCAGGGGATGCTTCAGTCTGACCGTATACGATGGTGATCTGATCCATGTGCATCTTGCTTACCACGTCCTGCATGACGGAGATGGGGCAGGGACTGCCTGCCATAATACCGGTACGCATGTAGGAGAAATCGGTCTTCTCAAAATCCTCATGTTCAAGCAGTGCAATGAACATGGTGGGAACACCGTGGAATGCAGTGATGTGCTCGTGATGGATGCACGCCAGGGACGGTTTGGGGGAGAAATAGGGGATCGGCAGCAGCGTTCCGCCGTGGGTCATGGTGGCGGTCATCGCCAGCACCATGCCGAAGCAGTGGAACATAGGCACCTGAATCATCATGCGGTCTGCGGTGGAGAGATCCATACGGTCGCCGATGCACTTACCGTTGTTGACAATGTTGTAATGGGTGAGCATAACGCCTTTGGGGAATCCGGTAGTACCGGAGGTGTACTGCATGTTGCAGACATCGTGTACATCCACGCTTGCAGCCATGCGGTAAACTTCCTCAACCGGAACAGAAGCGGAGCGTGCAACAGCTGCTTCCCAGGTTATGGCACCGGGCATCTGGAAACCAACGGTAATTACATTGCGCAGGAAGGGGAGACGGTGCGCGTGGAGCGGAGCGCCGGATTTTGTTTCGGCCAGCTCAGGGCACAGTTCCTGAATGATTTCCTTGTAGTTGGAGTCACGGTAGTTTTCGATCATCACCAGCGTATGCGTATCCGACTGGCGGAGCAGATATTCTGCTTCGTGGATCTTGTACGCGGTATTTACCGTAACGAGAACGGCGCCGATCTTGGTGGTTGCCCAGAAAGCGATGTACCACTGGGGCAGATTTGTTGCCCAGACTGCCACATGACTGCCGGCGCGGACGCCGAGAGCGATCAGAGAACGGGCAAACGTATCCACATCGTCACGGAATTCGCTGTAAGTGCGGGTATAATCCAGCGTGGTGTATTTGAATGCCAGCTGATCCGGAAACTCTTCTACCATCCGGTCCAGTACCTGCGAGAAGGTCTGCTCGATGATGGCTTCCTTTTTCCACACATATTTGCCTGTGTGGGTATTGTTGTCATAAAGAACGGGAGCGGAACGGGAGGGATCGTCAAAACGGCTCATGATGTTGACGAAATGGGAGAAGATGATCTCCATATCCGTCAGATCCGGCATCCATGCGGGATCCCATTCCAGGGAGATAAAGCCGTCGTAGTTGACGGAACGGAGCGCCAGCATCATTTCATCCACCGGCAGGGAACCTTCGGTGATGAGACGGTATTCAATCTCACCGTCTACCACTGCGGAGTCGCGGAGATGGACGTGGCGGACATAGGCGCCCAGATTCTGAATAGTTGTTTCAGGGGATTCGCCGGCAATGCGGTAGGGATAATGCATGTTCCACAGAGCCGCCAGTCCGTCGGAGGCGAAGCGGTTCAGCATATCGCGGAGCTTGCTTGTATCGGCAAATACGCCGACGGTTTCGATCAGAATCGTAACATGTCTCTCCTCTGCGAAATTCACGGAGCGGCGCAGGCATTCCGCGATCACTTCCAGATCACAGCCCTCGGAGGACTGCTCATAGGTGTGCACACGGACGTAAGGAACGCGGAGATTGGCTGCGGTGGTGATGCAGTCCGCGATTTCGGCGCAGTTTTCCTCCAGCTTGGATCCGTCGGCGATATCGCATACGGAGTCGATGCAGGGAACCGTAACGCTGCGGTCGATCATGGAACGAACGGTGGCGGAAGCGGATTCGGGAGCGAACGGAGCAACACCGTTGCCCGCGAAGGAGGATTTTTTGATGTTGTGCAGTTCAATGCCGGCGAAATGCAGTTCTTCCGCAACCCGGCAGAAATCGTCAAAGGAATAGCCGTGCCATCCCTTGGTGGAAAATGAAAGTTTCATAATTCGTTACTCCTATCGGCAGATTCAGGCTTCTTCGTGGACGATCTTGTTGAGGGCGCTCAGATAGGCGCGGATGCTGGCGCCGATGATATCGGTGGAGATACCGCTGCCGGAGTAGAGCTTGCCGGCGGAACGCAGGCGGATGAGGGCGGAGCCCATAGCCTCGCGGCCTTCGGTGACAGCCTGAATCTGGAACGCATCCAGTTCATAATGGTGACCGATGATCTGCTCGATGGCGAGGAAGGCGGCGTCGATCGGACCGTCGCCGATGCATACGCCGGAGAGAGTCTGACCGGTTTTTTCCAGCTGAATCTGTGCCGTAGCGGGGATGATGTTGCCGTTATTGATCACATAGCTGACGAGCTTGTAAGTGGGCGGCACCTGCAGTGCGGTGGTAGCGACGATGACTTCCAGTTCCTTTACGCTGACAGCCTTTTTCTCCGCAATGTTCTGGAAAGCTTCGTATACCTTTGCGTTGTCATCCTCGTTCAGATCATAGCCCATCTGACGGACAGCGGCGGCAACGACGGAAGCATCAGCGGTAGAGTCCAGCGTGATGCCGGTTTCCTCAGAGGAGGCGGAGATCATGCCGTTTTCGGCTTTTTTGCCGCTGATCAGCCAATCGATCTGAGAGGAGATGCGGGAGATTTCCGAAGATTTCAGTGCACAGCAAACGCCGTAGGAATCGCCGCGGCTCTTCATGAACGCGCAGATTTCCTTTTCGTTGGGGATTGCCGGAATGCCGCTGGCACATTTGATTTCATCCGCACCTGCTTTGATGGCGGCGATGGCGCACGCCAGACCGACGCCAAGACCGTTGGAACACTGAACGCCCAGACGGACATTCGCCAGAGCGGGAACATCCGCGCGGAGCTTTTCGATGAAAGAGGTGAATTCATCCGGCATCATCACGGATGCGGTGTCGCATACGGTGACGGTTGTGGCGCCTGCCTCAATGGCGGAGGCGATGGTAGCGGTGAGATAACCATATTCCGTGCGGGTTGCGTCGATAGCACAGAATTCCACGTCATCCAGATAGGTCTTTGCCCGTGCGATCATGGCGGGGATGGTCTCGGTGATCGCCTTGGGTTTCATGTGGCAGACAAACTCCATCTGTGCAGAAGAGAGCGGGAATGCGATGCTGATGCGCTTTTTGGCGGCGGAGGACAGCGCGTTCCACGCGGTGTCCACCGATTCCACAGTATAACCGGCGCGCTGGCAGATGGTGCTCTGTTTTACGATGGGAGCGGCGGTACGCACGAGAAGCGTATCGATTTTTTCATTTTCAATGGGAGCAAACTCAATAATGTCAGCACACATTCTGTCAAGACTGCGGGCGATCTCCGTCTTCTCACGGAAAGTGAGGGAAAGACCGGACACGGCGGCGTTTCCCGCCATGGTGATGTCTGCGATGCAAATTCTCTTCATGTTGTTCTGTAGTCCGAGGGGACTTCCTTTCCGATTTTTCGTATTGTGTGCCTGACAGCGGGCAGAAAATAAAAGTCCCTGAGATATAGCTATATCTCAGGGACGAATAAAAATCCGCGGTACCACCCTAATTATTCCCGAAAGGGAATCACTTTCAAGACTCAGGCAAGTCTTTAGCCATGGTAACGGGGCATCCGGAATTCCTTACTGAAATTTCGGGAATTCTGCTCAGGAACGAGACCGCACACCGCCGCCGCACACCGATTCACACCAACCACCGGTTCTCTTTGCCGCTTTGTCGGGACGTAATTCCGTCATCGCATTTATCTGTATCAGGATGTAAAATATTATATCACAGTGACAAGTCATTGTCAAGTGTGCGTTTTTGCTAAAACTGGGGCGGATTTATCAGCTGATTTTGTGCGTCCAGCCGTGAACGTCGGGTTTTGTGCCCCACTGAATACCGGTAAGGGTATCGTACAGCTTCTGGGTAACTTCGCCGATGCCGCCGTTTCCGACGGTGAAGCCTTCACCCTTGTAGAACAGCTGACCGATGGGAGATACAACGGCAGCGGTGCCGCAGCCCCATGCCTCGGTGAGGGTACCGTTCTTCATGGCTTCAGCCAGCTCGTCGATGCTGATCAGACGCTCGTTCACCTTCCAGCCCTCAGCGCGAAGCAGTTCCAGGCAGGATTTGCGGGTGATGCCGGGCAGAATGGAGCCGGTGAGCATGGGAGTAGCGATCTCATCGCCGAAGCGGAACATAACGTTCATTGCGCCCACTTCTTCGATATACTTGCGCTCAACGCCGTCCAGCCACAGAACCTGGGAGAAGCCCAGCTTCTCAGCGTTTTCGCCCGCACGGTTGGATGCCGCATAGTTGCCGCCGCACTTGGCGTAACCGGTACCGCCGCGGACAGCGCGGACGTCATCGGCTTCGATCATGATCTTGACCGGGTTGATGCCCTCTGCATAGTAGCTGCCAACGGGGGATGCGATCAGAACGAACATTGCGTTGTTGATGGAGTGAACACCCAGGGTCTCGTCGTTGCCGAAGAGGAACGGACGGAGATACAGGGAAGTTCCGGGATCGGAGGGAACCCAATCCTCTTCCACCTTGACAAACGTTTCCAGAATCTTCATACCCAGCTCTTCGTCGAACTGAGGAAGACGGATACGCTCAGCGGAGTTGTTCATACGGCGGATGTTTTCGATGGGGCGGAACAGCTGCACACCGCCGTCGGGACGGCGATATGCCTTCAGACCCTCGAAAATCTCGGAGCCGTAGTGGAAAACGGTAGCGGCGGGATGCATGGAGAGACGCGCGAAGGGAACGATGCGGGCATCATGCCAGCCTTCGGTGCGGTTATACTCCATGATAAACATATGATCGGTAAAGATCTTGCCGAAGCCCAGCTTCGCGCCCGGTCCGGGCTTGACAGCGGGATTCTCGGTTCTGGTGATTTTAATATCCAGCATGGTTTTGTATCCTTTCGGTTTAACCTTCGTAATTGTAACCCAGCTCAATTGCCTTGAGGTTCAGATCCAGCAGTTCCTTGTGACGTGCGGAGACGATCTTGCCCATAACAGCCTCAATGTTGTCGTGGGAGATGGCGTCGCACTCGCGGATCAGCTTGCCGGCGATGATCATGTTGGCAAGGGTGGTGATGCCTTCGTCAGAAGCCATCTGTGTAGCGGGAATGTAGAATACCTTCACATCGGTACGCGCTACCTTGCGGGCGATCAGCGCGGAATCCACGATGATGATGCCGCCCGGAACCACGCTGTTCTCATACTTGTCCAGAGAAGGCAGGTTCATGGCGATCAGTACGTCGGGATTGTTTACGATGGGGGAACCGATGGGAGAATCGGATACGATAACGCTGCAGTTGGCAGTACCGCCGCGCATTTCGGGACCGTAGGAGGGGAGCCAGCTGACCTGGCTGTCTTCCATCATTGCCTTGTAGGCGAGGAATTTACCGGAGAACAGAACGCCCTGTCCGCCGAAACCTGCAATCAGAATCTGAGTGGTCATTATTTCGCCGCCTCCTCTGCATATTTATCCTTGTATACGCCCAGCGGATAGTAGGGGATCATCTTCTCGTCCACCCATTCCAGCGCCTTCTCGGGCGTCATGCCCCAGTTGGTCGGGCAGGTGGAAACAACCTCGATCAGAGAGAAGCCCTTGCCTTCGATCTGGTTCTGGAAAGCTTTCTTGATCGCCTTCTTGGCGTTCTTTACGTTCTTTACATTGTTGACAGCAACGCGCTCCAGATAGGATGCACCGTCCAGCTGTGCGAGCATTTCGCACATACGGATCGGGAAGCCCTGAGTAGCGGTGTCACGTCCGTAGGGAGAGGTCTGGGTAACCTGACCCGGCAGGGAAGTAGGAGCCATCTGACCGCCGGTCATGCCGTAAATGGCATTGTTGACGAAGATGATGGTGATGTTTTCGTTGCGGGCAGCGGCGTGAACGGTTTCAGCGGTACCGATGGAAGCCAGATCGCCGTCACCCTGATAGGTGAAGATGATCTTGGACGGATCGGCGCGTTTCAGACCGGTAGCCACAGCCGGAGCACGGCCGTGCGCAGCCTGTACCATATCACATGCGAAATAGTTGTAAGCCATAACGGCACAGCCAACCGGCGCAACGCCGATGGACTGACCTTCAATGCCCAGCTCGTCCATTGCCTCGGCAACCAGACGGTGGATAATACCGTGCGTGCATCCGGGGCAGTAGTGGAGCGGCGCATCGGTCAGGGATTTCGGTTTATCAAAAACGATCATTTTCCGTTACCTCCGGCGATTTCTTCGATTCTGGCGAGCACCTGCTCAGGGGAGGGGATCATACCGCCGACGCGGTTGACCAGAGAAACGGGACGGGAGCAGCCGATTGCCAGCTTCACATCCTCGATCATCTGACCCATGTTCATCTCAACGGAGATGAATTCCTTCACCTGTGCGGCAGCCTTGGCGATGGGAGCCTTCGGGAACGGCCACAGGGTGATGGGACGGATCAGACCGACCTTGATGCCCTTTTCACGGGCGGCAAGGATAGCATTCTTGGAGATACGTGCGGCAACGCCGAACGCCACGATGGCGATTTCAGCATCTTCCATCATGAATTCTTCATACATCGTCTCGTTCTCTTCGATCTTTGCATAACGCTCAAAACGCTCGATGTTCTGCTGTTCCAGCTCCTCGGGAATGAGGCTGAGGGAGTTGATGATGTTGTGCTTTCTTTCGCAGTTCGTGCCTGTAACAGCCCAGGATTTGTCATACTCGGTAACTGCGGGAGCTTCCAGGGAGACGGGCTCCATCATCTGACCCATGGTGCCGTCTGCCAGCAGCATGGTTGTGACGCGGTACTTCTCAGCCAGATCAAATCCCTTGACGGTCAGATCTGCCATCTCCTGTACGGAAGCGGGGGCGAGAACGATCATGCGGAAGTCGCCGTGACCGGAGCCGCGGGTTGCCTGGAAATAGTCGGACTGGGAGGGCTGAATGCCGCCCAGACCGGGACCGCCGCGCTCAACGTTGACAACCAGCGCAGGCAGATCGCAGCCTGCCAGGTAGGACAGCCCCTCACACTTCAGGGAGATTCCGGGGCTGGAGGAAGAGGTCATGCAGCGCTTGCCGGTGGAGGCAACGCCGATTACCATGTTGATAGCGGCTACTTCACTTTCAGCCTGCAGAAACGTACCGCCGATTTTGGGCATACGCTTTGCCATGTAAGCGGCAACCTCGGTCTGCGGAGTGATCGGATAGCCGAAATAGTGACGGCATCCGGCGAGGATCGCTGCTTCCGCGATGGCCTCGTTGCCTTTCATCAATACTTTTTCTGCCATTTTTGTGTACTGTGTTCATCCGCTGCAGCGGAAAAACACTACTCCTCTCGATGAATAATAGATGGAATATGTGATTATTTCTCTACAGTGATAATACAGTCCGGGCACATCGTTGCGCAGAAAGCACAGGCGATGCACTTGGATTCGTCCGTCATTTCAACCGGGTGATAACCCTTCTGGTTGATCTTGTCCTTGGCGAGGACAAGCAGGTTTTTCGGGCAGGCCTTCACGCACAGTCCGCATCCCTTGCAAAGATCGGTTTTGAATGTCAGTTTTGCCATGATATACCTCCTTTGGTTCAGTTCCATGTATATTTATGCTGCAGGGCAAGTGGGAACAGATTTTCAATTTTGCCCGACAGGGCGGGGAGCAGATCCTCCCGCACTGTCGTCATTTTCACTGGCAGCCCTGTCATGCGGGAGATTTCCTCCGCATAGGCGACGGATGCCAGAATATCCTCCGGCGCGGTGTGCACGCCCAGATTGGAGTTATTGACGAGGGCGGTGGCTTTCATGCCGCCTGCCGCCTCCACCTCCCGCAGAACCTCCACCGTATCGGCGGCATTCTGGGTCAGCGGACGGTAGCAGTTGATCACGAAAAGCATTTCGTAATTGTTTTCCGCAAGGATGGCGGGTGCATATCTGCCCAGCGCCAGAGCGCCCCGGTCATCGCCGCCGATGTCCATCACCGCGTATTCGGAGGTATCATCGGTCACCGCGTACATTCTGCCCGGCAGAGCGGGAAAATCTACGTTGGAGTTGGCGTATTCCGAGGAGATCAGCTGGATGCCCGCCGCGGCGAGCCGGTCCGCGCTGTCCTTGGTGCGGAAATAGGGATTGACAATGTCCAGATCGGCGATACGCACCGGAATTCCGGCGGCTTTGATCGCCAATGCGTAATTGACGGCTATGTTCGTCTTGCCGGAGCCGTAATGCCCGGCGAAAAGAGTAACTCGTTTGAATTCCATAATTGCATTCTGTTTCTGAAACGGAGCTTTCTGCCTGACGTCTCAGAGTTTGGAGCGGATGATCTTGCCGCTGGTTGTCTTGGGGAGTTCATCCTTGAAGACAACGATACGCGGATACTTGTAGGGTGCGGTGTGCGATTTGACGTAGTTCTGGATCTCTTTCTTCAGTTCATCCGTGCCGACAGTGCCCTTGGTGAGGACGATGGAAGCCTTGACAATCTGACCGCGGACTTCATCCGGTTCGGCGGAGACGCCGCACTCCAGAACGTAGGGGAGTTCCATGATAACGCTCTCGATCTCGAAGGGACCGATGCGGTAGCCGGAGGATTTGATAACGTCGTCGATACGGCTGACATACCAGTAGAAACCGTCCTCATCACGCCATGCCAGATCGCAGGTGTGATAATAACCGTCATGCCATACCTCGGCGGTCTTGTCATCCGCGGCATAGTAGCCAGTGAAGAGACCACAGGGAGCGCCGTCCGCTACGCGGATGCAGATCTCACCGGTTTCACCGTCGCCGACCTCATTGCCTTCGCTGTCAAGCAGCCGGATGTCGTAGATCGGGCAGGGCTTACCCATGGAGCCGACTTTGTAGCCTGCACCGGCAAGATTGCCCAGCAGACAGGTGGTTTCCGTCTGTCCGAAGCCTTCCATGATCTTGAGACCCGTTGCGGCTTCAAACTGCTTGAATACTTCGGGGTTCAGTGCCTCGCCGGCAGTGGATGCATGCTTGAGAGAGGTGTACTTGTACCTCGTCAGATCTTCCTTGATCAGCATGCGGTACATAGTGGGCGGTGCGCAGAACGTGGTGATATTATACTGTTCAAACAGCGGCAGAATCTGTGCGGCATCGAAGCGGTCGAAATCGTATACGAAGGTTGCGCCCTCGCACAGCCACTGACCGTAGAGCTTACCCCACATGGCTTTCGCCCAGCCGGTGTCGGAAATCGTGAAGTGCAGTCCTTCCGGATCCACACAGTGCCAGTATTTGGCGGTGTGGAAGTGACCCAGAGGATATTTGTGATTGTGCATTGCCATCTTCGGATAGCCGGTGGTTCCGGATGTGAAGAAGGCGAGCAGAGTGTCGTCACCGCCGGGCGCATCGGGCGTGCGGTCGTAATGGCTGGAATAAAGAGTATATTCCTCATCAAAACAGCGCCAGCCTTCCCGCTGTCCGTTGACAATGATCTTGTTGACGACAGTGGGGCAGCTTTCAGCCGCAAGCTCCACCTGATGTGCCACATCGCCGTCTGCGGTGCAGATGACGGTCGTTGCGCCGGAAATCTGGAAACGGTACTCCAGATCGTGGGCGAGGAGCTGATTGGGACCGAGAATTGCCACGGCGCCCAGCTTGTTCAGACCGAGCATTGCCATCCAGAACTGATAGTGACGCTTGAGAATAAGCAGAACACGGTCTCCCCGCTTGATGCCGAGAGATTTGAAATAGTTGGCGCAGCGGGCGGATTCCTTTGCCATCTCGGAGAAGGTGAAGCGGTGTTCGTAGGATTTGTCGCCGGAGAGGTAGTACATTGCCGTCTTATCCGGCTTTGTCCGCCCCAGCTCATCCACGATATCAAATGCAAAGTTGAAGTTTTCGGTGTTCTTGAACGTGATGGAAGTGGGCGTACCGTTTTCGTTTTCCACTACATCAATGAATTTGTTGTAGACACGTTCACTGCTGTTCTCATCCACCGGTGCGGCTTTGACCGGAGCCGTTGCCGCGATGGCGAATTCGGGGATCTCGGCACCGGAGGGGTTCAGTACGATGGCGTAGAAGAGACAGTCCTGACCGTCCACGGCGATCATACCGTGAGGGATGGAGGAGTCGTAATAGATGCTGTCGCCCTCGTGCAGGATCTCTCTGTGTTCGCCGATCTGGATCTTCAGCGTGCCGCTGATGACGATGTCGCATTCCTGTCCTTCATGGGTGGTCATCTCAATGTCCCGGTGAACGGCGTCTTCGTCATAGTCCAGACGGACGTACAAAGGTTCGGCGATTCTGTTCTTGAAGGAAGAGGCAAGGTTGTAGTACACCATGCCGTGGGCTTCCTCGATCTGCTGACCGCCGCCTTTACGGGTGACGGTATAGGTTGCCAGCGTCGGGCTCTTACCTTCGATGATGTCGGTGACGTCCACGTTGAACGCCAGCGCACATCGGTAGATGAACGCAAAGGTGAATTCACTCTGTCCTGCTTCGCAGGCGGCATATTCCTCTTCGGTCACATCGGTTTTCTTTGCCATTTCGGCGACAGTGAGCCCCTCGATCTCTCTCAGATCGCGGATTCGACCCGCCATTTCGCTGATCTTGAAATCAAGACCGGTGATTCCGTTTTTCATATGTACCTCCAACGGTTTGGGACGAAAAAAGCCCGTCCCAGGATAAATCCTTGAGACGAGCGAAAATATTTCACCCGCGGTACCACTCAAATTGCGTCGGATACGACGCCACTCCAGGCTCAGACAAGCCCTATGCTTTCACGCAGCAGTCACGGGGAAGTTCTACTGACCCGCAGGCGTTCTTCTTCCCGGCTCAGGAGCTACAAACCGCGGGATGTTCATTATGGCTTGCACCGACCGCCATTTCTCTGCATGAACAGGATCCGAAGTCCTCTCCGTCATAGCTTTTGATACTAAGGATTATACCACAATGTGTGAGATATGTCAAGTAGGATTCGCGAATTTTCTGATGTTTTCCCAGCTGGTCACTGCTCGTTCAGCACACCGTTCTGCATGGTAAAGATGCGGTCTGCACGGGCGGCAATGGATTTGTCGTGGGTGACCATCACCAGCGTCTGCCCCAACTCCGCGCGGGTGGAGAGCAGCAGGCGGATCAGCTCCGCCGCGGATGCCTCATCCAGATTACCCGTGGGTTCATCCGCGAAGAGAATGTCCGGTTTGTTGATCAGCGCACGGGCAACGGCGACTCTCTGCTGCTGCCCGCCGGATAATTCACTGGGCAGGTGGTGCAGCCGGTCATCAATCTTCAGCAGCTTTGCCAGCGTATCCAGATAGGAGGGATAGTGGCTGCCGCCGGCGATCTTCTGCGGCATCAGGATGTTTTCCTTTGCTGTCAGAACCGGCAGCAGATGGAAAGACTGAAAGATGAATCCGATCCGCTTCGCGCGGAATTCGGACAGTTCTCTGTCGCTCATGTCGTACAGATCCCGTCCAGCCAGATATACCTTACCCGAGGACGGCTCATCCAATCCCGCAAGCATGTGGAGCAAAGTGGATTTGCCGGAGCCGGAGGTGCCGATGATCGCGACAAATTCGCCGCGCTTTACGGTAAGAAAGCAGTTGTTCACCGCTTTGATGTGGCTTTCGCCCTGAAAATAGGATTTTGTCAGCTCCCGGCAGACGAGCACATGCTCCTCCGGAATCACGATTTTCTCAGTACTTCTCGGTTTTCTCATGGCGTCTCCTTTCCTTACTCATACTCACGGATGGATTCTATGATCGGACGGCGGAAAAATCCGGTGAGGAACGTGATCAGACCGCCATAGGTGGACGGAAAGACGAATACCGCCGCGCTGAATACATAGAGCAGCACCTGAAGAAGAAATTCTCCGGCGGAAACCGCACCTGCAGTGGAATCGATATAATTCCCTGTGGAGAAAAATCCGTTGATGAAAATGTTCACACCCAGTGCCAGCATCAGCATAAGCAGACTCTGTGCAGCCGCAACCGGATAGGTAACATGGCGGATGGCTGTGCGGTCCGCGCCGAGGGCGCGAAAGATGCCCAACTCCACTGCGCGGGACCGTGCAGCCATGCGGGAGGCAGACCAGGTGACGCATAGCGCGGTGATCAGTATGGCAACCGCTTGAAAGAGGATGTAAATCCCCTGCACGATCGCTTCGGGGGAATCCATGGCGCCGATGATGCCGACCGCGGCAATCATGTAATACATGGGCAGCGGCAGCATGATGGCGATGACAGCCGTGTAGCGCATCAGCGATGCACGGGCACGGATGCTGTAGAGGCGGCTGTAGCCGCCCACACCGTGGGAATGTTCAAAGAAAGAGGAGGTTTTGGAGACAAAGGAAACGGTAAACGTACCGATGCTGCGGAGCAGGGAAAGGATGGATTTTGTGCGGTAGATCCAGCACACAAGCAGTGTGCCGATCAGTGCGGCGCAGATCAGATACAGGCAGATTACCGCCAGAACGGAGAGCGGCACATAGTGCGCAATGGTGTAATACACCTCGCCTGCCGCGGCGATGTACGGCGCGCTGAGACGGTAATACAGCTGTACAGCCCCGACCGTCAGCAGAATCGCTGAGGGGATCGCCGCCAGTGCCACGCCGAGACTTTCCAGCAGATTTACGCAGAAGATATGCCCGCGGTTCATCCCCAGCGCACGGAGCGTGCCGAAATCGCTGAAGGAAGAGCGGTAGGTCTCCAGTGTCAGGATCGTTGTCGCCGCGCCGAGAAAGAGCGCCAGCATGAACAGGAACGAGAGGAACGACGGCTGCATGGTATAGCTGTTCTGCGTTTTCTGCAGGAATGAAGTGTTGTTTACCCTGCTGCGCAGAATGTAGCTGCGCGCATTGATGGCGGCGGCTTCTGCCGCAGTGATGCCGTTCCGTTCCGTCATGCCCATCCATTTGTGGACGAATTCGTTATACTGCCGTTCGTATTCCTTCTGATACGCCGCGGCATAGGGTTCCCGCTCAAACAGACCGCGCTGCAGCATTACCTGACGCGCCAGCGATACAGCATCCGCCGTGTGATCCCACGTCACACGGACGCGGAATTCATTGGTGTATGCTTCCTGGCGGACGGAGGTGTACAGATCAT
>SVTS01000062.1 GCA_015063645.1 Oscillospiraceae bacterium
GGAGAAGAACCATCTCAAACGGCGAAGTTTCTTCTCCGCCCTCTTGCACGCTTCGCGTGCAATTCACCCACCTCATCTCCTTGCCTACAGCAGAAGTTTGGCATGACCTTATAAAAAAGTGCGCCGGAGGATTTTGCATTGCAAAATCCTCCGGCGCAAAATAATTATGGGAAAAAACAGAAATTCGACGCAGCCAAGGAGATTGGGTGGGTGAACTGCGCCGCAAGGCGCAAGAGGGCGGAAAAGGCTGCACCGCAGAAAAATCCATGAATCTATTGTAAAACCCCGCACTTTCTGCTATAATATACTATGACTACGTATCGAAAGGCAGAAATACCATGGCGAGTGAACGTCAAAAGCATATACGCAATTTTTCCATCATCGCGCATATCGACCACGGCAAATCCACACTGGCTGACCGCATCCTGGAATTCTCCAATACCGTGGAGAAACGGGATATGGAGGAGCAGCTGCTGGATAATATGGATCTGGAAAAGGAGCGCGGCATCACTATCAAAGCCCGTGCCGTCCGGATCGATTATAAAGCCCCTGACGGGGAGACGTATGAGTTGAATCTCATCGACACTCCCGGTCACGTGGACTTCAACTATGAGGTCTCCCGTTCCCTCAATGCATGCGAGGGCGCACTGCTTGTGGTGGATGCCACGCAGGGTATCCAGGCACAGACGCTGGGCAATGCCTATCTGGCAGTGGATGCCGGACTGGAAATCGTCCCCGTTATCAATAAGATCGACCTTGCCTCCGCTGATCCGGCACGCGCCATCGCGGAGATCGAGGACGTGATCGGCATCCCCGCCGAGGGATGCCCGCAGGTTTCCGCCAAGACCGGTCTGAATATTCAGGACGTCATGGACGCCATCGTCCGGGACATCCCGTCCCCTGACGGAGACGAGGATGCGCCTCTGCGCTGCCTGATCTTCGACTCCGTATACAACAGCTATCTGGGCGTAGTGGTCTACGTCCGCGTCATGGACGGCAAGGTGAAAGTGGGCGACCGCATCCGTCTGATGAGCACCGGTGCGGAATTCGACGTGGTGCAGGTGGGACATATGGATCCCTTCGGACTCCGTGAGACGGATGAGCTTGCCGCCGGCGACGTCGGCTATATCACCGCCTCCATCAAGAACGTGTCCGATACCCGTGTGGGCGATACAATCACCTCCGCCGAAGGCGGCGTGGATGAGCCGCTGCCCGGCTTCAAGAGTGTGCTCCCGATGGTGTACGCAGGTATTTATCCCGCAGACGGCGCCCGTTACGGCGAAACGAAGGACGCGCTGGAAAAACTGCAGCTGAACGATGCGGCGCTGATCTTCGAGCCGGAGACGTCCGTGGCGCTGGGATTCGGATTCCGCTGCGGATTCCTCGGACTGCTTCACATGGAGATTATCGAGGAGCGGCTGGAGAGAGAATTCAATCTGGATCTGATCACCACGGCACCGTCGGTTATTTATGAAGTCACGCTGCACAGCGGCGAGGTGGTGCGGGTGGACAACCCGTCCAACTATCCCGCGCCGGAGACGATCGAATTTGCCTCCGAGCCGATTGTGGCGGCGAACATCATCACGCCCGTGGATTTTGTGGGCAACGTGATGGAGCTGTGTCAGGACCGCCGCGGCACGTTCATTGATATGAAATATCTGGATGCGACCCGTGCGGAGCTGCACTACAAGCTGCCGCTGAATGAGATTATTTACGATTTCTTTGATACGATGAAGAGCCGCACCAAGGGATATGCGTCGCTGGATTACGAGCTGCAGGGCTATGAGCGGAGCGATCTGGTGAAGATGGACTTCCTTCTGAACGGTGAGATCGTGGACGCGCTGACGTTCATTGTCCACACGGAGAAAGCATACGGACGCGCGAGAAAGATCGCGGAGAAGCTGAAGGACAACATCCCACGCCAGCTCTTTGAGATCCCGATTCAGGCGGCGATCGGTTCCAAGATCATCGCCCGTGAGACGGTCAAAGCGCTGCGCAAGGACGTGCTTGCCAAGTGCTACGGCGGCGATATCACGAGAAAGAAGAAGCTGCTGGAGAAGCAGAAAGAGGGCAAGAAGAAGATGCGCCAGCTCGGCTCGGTACAGGTATCGCCGGAGGCGTTCATGGCGGTGCTCAAGCTGGATGACGAGGATTGAGAAAACGACCGGGGGATTTTTTGAAAAAATCCCCCGGACCCCCTTAAAACTTTTATAAAAAAACAAAATGAAGAAATTCGGGATTATTGCGCTTGTGCTGGCGGTGATGCTGGTATTTGTGCCGTGTGTTATGGCGTACGGTGTGAAGCAGGATATTTGCTCGGATTGGGCAAAGCTGTATGTGCGTGATGCGCGGTCGGTGTATGACCTTACGCCGTGGGAGGCGGAGGTACAGGATCTGACCGTTCCCGCGACGTCCGCTCAGTTTATCGATTACGTGAACCGCACCTGCGCGCATTTGAAAGAGCGGTATGACAGGCACGATCTGGCGGATGTGGAGCCGCTTTCATTTGAGATCCCCGCAGGAGATAAGGTCTCCCGCGAGCAGGCGGCGCTGTATCTTGTACGCGCGGCACAGCATTTTCTTCTGCCGATGCACATGCCTGCGCTGATAGAATTTGCGGATGCGTCTGCCGCTTCGGCGGAATATGCGGACGCGCTGGATACCGCCTGCCGGATGGGGTTATTCCTCGGAGATGAGAACGGAAATCTGGAACCGCACCGGGCTGTGACGCGGGAAGAGGCGATTGCACTGTGCATCCGGCTGCTGGCGATCGCACCGTGGTACAAAATGACTGTGGGACGGACTTTCCGAGTCGACGGTCTGTACACCGACGGCAACAGCTTCATGTTCTGGATCGAGAACGAAGCGGGCGAGGTGCTCCGCGTATGGCCGCATGAATACGGCACGTACGGATACCGGGACGGCTGGGGTGTGGAGTACAAATGGTTTGAGACGGTCGGCGGACGGCTGATGATGATCTTTCAGGGCAATCTGTCACCCGATGCCGAGCGTGCGCTGTACTTTTGCGATCCCGTCAGCGGGGAGGTATTCCTCACGATGCCGAGCCGGATGTATTTTTACAGTCTGAGCGCGGATGGGCAATATCTGATTCTCCGCGAAAACCGCATGTCCGGTGAGACATGGGACTTCGGGCATGACGTTTTCGGCGTCTTCGATCTTACCGGAGCCGAAATTGTGCCGATGGGAGCATCCCGCGAGGCGCTCGTCTCCGCCGGCTATCTCCATCCCTGATCCCCTTTTACTTACGAAAGGAACTGATTCCTTTATGCAAAGCTACGACAAAAGCCGACTCGGCTTATATCTGCATATTCCGTTCTGCCGCGCCAAGTGCGCGTACTGCGATTTTTATTCGCTTCCCGCCCAGAGTGAGGAGCTGATGCAGCGGTACACTGACGCGCTGATCACCCATATGCAGTCCTATAAAAAGGGCGCGAAGGATTACGTTGCCGATACGGTGTTCATCGGCGGCGGCACGCCCACGTCCCTTCCGCCGCAGATGCTCTATCAGATCATCCGCGCCGTGAAGCGGAATTTCTCCCTTGTGCGGGATGCGGAATTCACCGTGGAGGCGAATCCCGCCACGGTGGATCACGCCATGCTGACCCATCTGCGCCGTCTCGGCGTGAACCGGATCAGTATGGGACTGCAGTCCGCGAACAACAACGAACTGATGGCGCTCTCCCGCATCCACCGCCGGCAGGATTTTGAGGCGTCCTTCCGCGCCGCCCGCCGTGCGCGGATCGGGAACATCAACGTGGATGTAATGTTTGGCATTCCCTATCAGACAAGGGAAAGCCTGATGAAGACTCTGCGCTGGCTGGTGAAGCTGGGTCCGGAGCATATCTCCCTGTACGATCTGATTCTGGAGCCGGGGACGCGGCTCTACGCCCAGCGGCAGACGCTTCCGTTCCCCTCAGAGGATGAGGAAGCGGACATGTATTTCATGGCGGTGGAATTTCTCGCCAAACACGGCTACGCGCAGTACGAGATTTCCAATTTTGCCCGACCGGGATACATGTGCCGGCACAACTTGAAATACTGGAACTGTGAGGAATATCTGGGGCTGGGCGCCGCCGCCCATTCGTTCTTCCGGGGCAACCGGTTTGCCTTTGTACGGGATGCGGAGCGGTATATGAAGGGCATCGAAGCGCCCACCTCCGCCGTGCGGATCACACAGCAGAACGATGCCGTATCCCCGAAGGAGCGGCTGGGCGAGTACATCATGCTCCGATTCCGCCTTGCGGCGGGATTGGACTGCCGGGATTTTGCCCGCAGGTTCGGGACGTCCTTTGAGAATCTGTACGGGCGGAAGATGCAGCCCTACGTGCAGCACGGATATGCCACGTTCAAGGATGGCGTGTACGCCCTGACTCCCCGGGGCATGTTCGTGTCGAATTACATTCTGTCAGACCTGCTGGATTTCGCCGATCTCGGCGGAAGCGGGATGTTTGACGGGAATCGATGATTGTTTCTGCTGTGCAGCCTTTTGCGCGGCTAACGCCGCGCTGAGGGCGGGAAAGAACCATCTCAGACGGCGAAGTTTCTTTCCCGCCCTCTTGCCTCCCTTCTCTCGGCAATTCACCCACCCAATCTCCTTGCCTCGGCGGAAGATAAACCTATTGCCGAGAGCCAAGGAGATGGGGGTGCAGGGGGAGGGAACCTCGGCGATTGAGATGGTCCCTCCCCTGCTCGCCGCGTAAGCGGCGAAAAAGGCTGCACAGTAGAAGATTTGATAAGTTATCATCATATGGAGGACAAATACCATGCCGAAATACGATCTGCATATCCATACCAGACTCTCCTCCTGCGCAAATCCGGAGGTAACCGCCGCGGATTATATCGCCTGCGCAAAGGAGAGGGGAGTCACTACCATCGCCTTCACGGATCATATGTGGGACTCCGCCATCCCCGGTGCGTCGAACTGGTACAAGCCCCAGAATTACGAGCACATCTGTGAATTGAAAAAAGAACTGCCCGCCGCCGATCCCGATTTGAAAATCCTCTTCGGATGCGAGTGCGAGTGCGATAAGTACGGCGTGGTCGGTATCTCTGAGGAGGTTGCCGCACAGCTGGATATCCTGCTCGTGCCTCATTCCCATACCCATATGAAGGATTTCACCATCCCCGCCGAGCTCAGAGAGGATGACGCCGTCCACGGACGCTATCTGGTGGATCATTTCATGCATATCATCCATTCTCCCGTGGCGAAATACGTCACCGTGATCCCCCATCCCTTTGCCGCTGTCGGCTGCCCGACTGCACAGAACGTGCTGAACTCCATCCCGGATTCCGCGCTGCAGGAGTGCTGCGCCGCCGCAAAGGAGAATAATATCGCGCTGGAGATCAATACCTCCTGCTTCACCAGAATGGATGAGGAGCAGATGCGGAACTGCGCCTATCTGCGCCTGTTTGAGATCGCCCGGCAGACCGGATGCCGCTTCACCATCGGCAGCGATGCCCACAGCGTCCCCGGTATGGATGCGCTTCCCAAGGGCGAACTCTTCGCCCGCATCGCGGGGATTACAGAGGATATGTTCCTCACGGTCTGATTCGGAATTGCGCTCGTCCCGTGCCGCAGAAGAAAATAATTATTACATCACTACATAAAGGAGAATCTACCCATGAAAAACGCCGCATTTATCGGAACGCCCAAGATCAACGAAGTATATCCGGCAGAGCTGGCTGCAAAAATGCAATCCGAGATGAATTTCCCCATTCCGGAAATTCTCACCGCGCAGAATCTGCCCCAGTATGAGGCGCAGACCCAGAGCATCGAGTACCTCTTCTCTACCTGGGGTATGCTGAAGCTGACCTCCGAGGAGATCGACCGTTACTTCCCGAATCTCCGCGCCGTGTTCTATGCCGCAGGCACCGTACAGGCATTCGCCCGTCCGTTCATCGAAAAGGGTATCGCCGTATTCAGCGCATGGGCAGCCAACGCTGTGCCGGTAGCTGAATATACCTTTGCACAGATTATACTCGCCAATAAGGGCTTCTTCCATCTGACCTATAAGCAGGGAAGCGGTCCCTGGAAGCGCAGCCACGGCGAGGGTCACTACAACGGCAACTATGAGACGAAAGTGGGCATCATCGGTGCCGGCATGATCGGTAAACTGGTGATTCAGAAGCTGAAAACGCTGGATAAGATCGACGTTCTCGTGTTCGATCCCTTCCTGCCTGACGAAAAGGCTGCCGAGTTGGGCGTGACCAAGGTGGATCTGCACACGATCTTCTCCGAGTGCCAGATCATCTCCAACCACCTCGCCAACAACGAGCAGACCAAGGGCATGCTGGACGCAGAGTGCTTCAACCGCATGGGCAAGGATGCCACGTTCATCAACACCGGCCGCGGTGCTCAGGTCGTGGAGGATGCCATGATCGCTGCCATGAAGGCAGAGCCCGGTCGTCTCGCCCTGCTGGACGTTACGTTCCCCGAGCCGCCGCTGCCGGAATCTGAGCTGTACACCGTTCCCAACATCATCCTCACGCCCCATATCGCCGGCTCCCTCCATAACGAAATCCACCGTATGGCAGAGTTCATGTATGAGGAATATTCCGCATTCGATAAGGGCGAACCCACCCGCTACAGCGTCTCCCTGAAAATGCTGGAGACGATGGCGTAAGGAGCATCCATGAACGCTTTTCCTGACGGTGCGCGGGTCGCGTTTCTCGGCGACAGTCTGGTCGCCGCCAATCAGACCCTTGCCCATATCATAGCCCATTACCGCAGACATCTTCCGGAGCGGGATGTGCGCTTCTTCAACTGCGGCATTTCCGGCGGTTCCGCCGCCTCGATGCTGCTCTATCTGGAAGAGGATACGCTGCCGTGGCAGCCCACCCATGCGGTGATCGCCCTGGGCGTCAACGATTCCCGGCGTGATCTGCTGGCGCTGCCCCAGAGCCCCGATCGCTATGCGAAGCTGCTTGAAGCGTATGAAAAGCACTGTGCCGCCTACCGCGCACTGTGCTGCGCACTCACGGAGAGGGGTATCGCGGTGACGCTGTGCACACCTGCGCCCTATGCGGAATACCAGCCGGAGGGGAATGAGCCCCTGCGGGGCGGATACGCCCTGATGGCGGGCTATGCTGATTTCTGCCGCCGTCTGGCGGCGGAGATGAGACTGCCGCTGTGCGATTATCACGATTATCTCACCCGCCGTCTGCAGGAGGAATCCTTCTACGGAGCGGATCGGATCCATCCGAATGCCCACGGTTACTGGCATATCGCCCGGTGCTTCCTTGCCTGGCAGGGTATGGACATCGGCGAAGAGCAGCCGATCCCCGCCGATATGCAGCCGTGGCATGAGACGGTCTGCCGCTACCGCCGCATCTGGGGTGGTGAGTGGATGATCGTCGGCGCAGCGCGGTATGCACTGCCGCTTGCGGAAAAACTCCGTCACGTGGAAGCCTATCTGGAAACCCAGGAGCGCGAAGTCATGCGCGGCTTCGCCCGTGCGTATCTCGCCGATAAGCCCGTCGCAGACGTATTGCGTGCGGTGGTAGGGAAACGATGATTCAGCGGGAAACCCCTTTTGATAAAGAGGCATTGCCCCACGGGGGTTCCCGTACCCTTCCCCAAAAACCTTTATGGCATATACAAAAAGAAGTGCTGTGCAGATTCTGCGAATAAATCTGCACAGCACTTGTTTTTATATATGCCCGGAAAGTTTTTGAAGGGGGTCCGGGGGAACCTTTTTTCAAAAAGGTTCCCCAGCAAAAATCCGAATCTTTTACCCCATAACCACAATCGGGATCAGACCGACGGTGGGATGACCTTCCATGGTGATCTCAAGAATGATGCGGTTGCGGAAATCGACCTTCTCGCCGGCACGGAGGGAGAAGCTGATTTCGGCGCGGGTGTGGGACGCATTCGCGATGCTGGGACGGCTGTGAGGCACATAGACCTCGTTCTTGCAGCCCTCCACGCTCCAGCCGTCGGGCAGAATCCAGCGCAGCTGCAGATGGCGCGGACCGGTGCCGCTCAGCTGATTCTTGAAGACAATGCGCATCGGCAGCTCCTCGCCGGGGGTGACGGTGGGCTCGCGGTCGAAAATGATCCGTGCGGAGGTGAATACGAAATCCATGTCGAACGAGTAGCCGGGACGTGCGCAGAGATCGGCAGCAACGCCGCCGCCCATCAGGCAGGACCCGTCGCCGATGTCGTTTTCATCCTTCTCGGCATAGATGTCCAGACCGCCGATCTTGTTCGCATGAATCATGATCGGGATCAGCTTCATAACGCGCTCGGTCAGCTCGGTGCAGGTTTTCGGCACACCGTACAGACAGCCCTTGTCCACGGATACAGTGATGATGTTGTCGCCCAGATGCTCGCTCCAGTCCTTCGGAATGAACGCCGTGCCGCCCATGATGCCCATGATGGAACCGATGGTGGCGCCGGTGCAGTCCGTGTCGTCGCCGCAGTTGATGGCGAGAATCATGGATTTCTTGAAATCACCCTCGCCGTAGAGCAGACCGAGAATCACATATGCCACGTTGGCGGGAGCCTCAAACCAGCCCAGATCGGCGGAATCCTCCACGATCTTTGCGCGGGTCTCTTTCCAGTCAATACCCTTGTCGTAGCAGTCGCAGCACAGCTTGACGGAACGGGCAACGCGGCAGTTTGCCGGGATCTTGGACAGACCGATCTCAATGAGACGGCGGACGTCCTTCACCACGAATGCGGCGGCTTCCACAGCGGCAACGAATATGGCGGCGTAGGTGCCTTCTGCCATGCCGTGGTCAACGCTGGCGTCCTCGCAGGCGTACTTGATTGCCACATCGGGACAGCCGGGAGCCATGCACGCCCAGATCTCGGTGCGGATCCACGCGCCGTTGGAATCCTTCCATTCATTGTGGTACTGACCGGACAGCGGCGGAAGCAAGCCCAGACGCATGTTGGATTTGCCGATGCCGTACTCGTTCCAGTTGGGGGAAACGTAACCCAGCCAGTACTCGCCGAGAACGTGGGAATTCACGCGGTTCGGACCGAGCTGCTCGCACGCCATCATCCAGACGAGCTGCAGATCGAGGTCGTCGTTGGGCAGAACTTCGCCGGGCTTGGTGACGAATCCCTGAATGTCCAGCACTTCGCGCCCGCCCTCATAGGGTGTGCCCATGGTGCCGCCGATATTCTTGCCCAGCCAGCAGGCGTAGATGCGGTCCTTCAGACTTGCATTGTTGAATTTGATCATGAGAATATATCCTTTCGTGAGGAAATAGTTTTTGAGTGAAGACTGACTAAGTAAACGCTGATTAACGTTCGATTTTTCCTGTTGCGTGTGGTAAAAATCGCACGTTTTCCCCAAGGGGCTCCGCCCCTTGGAACCCCCGTTTGACACCCCGGACAACTTCCTTAATCACGGTTCACTTAATTATAACACTGTCCAACTCAGATGTACAGAGTATTTTCACATAGATTTGTCGATTTCCGACTTTGGTTTCGGATAAAAACAGGAGGCTGTACAAGTACAGCCTCCCGCAGGATGGTTGGTTTTTATTTCAGACTCACTACGACGCATTCATACACACTACATCTCCGCATCATGCGGAATGTACAAGCCGGCATCGCCGGGATATATCAAAAACAGTCTGTATTTACCTGCTCGCAGGGGAAGAAGTACGGCCCATTGGACTGGCTCCTTTCGCATTCCGCATCTGCGTCGACTCAGAGGCGGCTCTGACGGATTGTATTTTCCGATCGGATTTTTTGAGGAAAGTCTTTTCTCTTTCCGCTTATATGATACCATATTCCCGGAGGAAAGTCAAGATGGAATGATGTATGAAATATGGGGGTGTGCGTTGTTGTATATGCATAAATAATTTATGGAAATTTACTTCGATATGTGTGTTATGTACATTCTGCGCGTTAAAAATGAAAATTTTTCCGCTGTGCAGCTTTTTCCGCGGCTAACGCCGCGGGCGGGGGAGAAGGGGGAAAGGACCATCTCAATCGGCGAAGTTCCTTTCCCCCTTCTCCCCTGCGCCCCTCTACCCCCAATCTCCTTGCCTCGGCGAATGTTTGACATAATCTTATATAAATAAGCGCCGGGAGATTTTGCTCCGCAAAATCTCCCGGCGCTTATTATTCCATATGGTTGCAGCGCGGCAAACGAAGCGATGGCGCGAGCCAATGAGATTGAGGGATGAGGGGGAAGATGGAGGAAAGAAACTTCGCCGACTGCCAGGGATCCCTGGAAGCGGTTTCCGTCACTTGATGCACCGCGCGGCGATGTACCAGCGGTCATCCCCGTCTGCGGCGGGGGTGAAATCGTAATCTTCAAAAATGCCCAGCAGCTCAAAGCCCGCTTTTTTCAGGGCGCGTGTCAGCTGCTCTTTCGTGTAGCATTTTTCTTCCTGAACGGCGTCGGAGCGGCTGTAGGTGCCGTCTTCGTTCTCCGTGAATACGCTCAGATCGAACTGACAGATGCCGCTTTCCTCATCGAAATAATTCCGCCAGCAGCAGACCGCGCCGTCCGCGTCCAGAATATAGTCATTCTCCCCGTAAACGGTGCGGAATTTGCCGGGTGAGTTCACATCAAAGAGAAACAGCCCGTCCGGGTTCAGATAATTGTGCACAAGGGAAAAACAGCGGCTCAATTCGCCCCGGCGGGTCAGATGATTGATGCTGTCCAGACAGCAGACCACCGCGTCCACGGTGCCGTACAGCTCGAAATCCGTCATGTCCTGCTCCAGAAGCAGGATCCCGGAGAGCCCCTCCTCCGCGATCCGGTCGGCGGCGATGGAGAGCATGTCCCCGCTCAGATCCACGGCGGTCATATCGTACCCCCGCTTCGCCAGCTCGATGGTCATCGAGCCCGTACCGGCGGCAAGATCCAGCACCAATTCGGGCTTCGTCTTTGCATAGCGGGCAAACTGCGCTTCTATGAAATCCGCCCAGCGGGCGTAGTCCAATTCGCCGTTCATGGCATCGTAAATCGGCGCCATGGCGCTGTAGGGCGCGTCCATCAGGCATCCTCCTTCGCCGCATCCTCTTCCGCCAGTCGGGAGAGTACGCGGGAATAGCCGTCACTGCCGTACTTGAGACAGCGGTTGACACGGCTGATCGTGGCGGTGCTCAGACCGGTCGCGTCGGCGATTTCGTTGTATATTTTGTTGTCATCCAGCATCCGCGCGGCGTCCAGCCGGCGGGACATTTCGGAGATCTCCTTTACCGTGCAGATATCTTCAAAAAAAGCGCGGCAGTCCTCCATCGTTTTCAGCGTAAGAATTCCGCGGAAGAGATACTCGATTCGCTCGTCCATGTAGTCTTTTGCCATATCGTGCTCCTTATAACACATCGCCGAGAATCAGCGATACTATGTCCTCCGCATCCGCACCGGCGATGCAGGCGGAAACGGGATGTGCGGCTTTTTCAAGGGATGCGCGCAGAGCATCCCGGCGCAATTCAGTCCCCCTGAGCGCATCCTCCAAAGCGGATACGGGGGCGGATCCGAAATAATCGCCCCACAGGCGGATGGCGGTGATGATGCCGCCCTTCGCCGAAAACGCGGCGGTGACAGATCCGAAGGGGAAGCGGACGCTGTGCTCCGTTTCGTGAGCGGCGGAGGCGCCGAAATTCCATGCCCAGCTCTCATATTTCTCCCGCGCCAGCGCGGCAATTCCGGCGCATTCCCTGTCGCTCAGGGGGATTTTCTCCCCGGCAGGCGCGGCGGCATCCGCCAGATGGCGCATGAACGCGGCGGCGTCCATATCCTCCGGAAATCCCACAAGATCACGCAGATTGGTCACGCGGCTGCGGACGCTGGCAATCCCTTTTGCCCGGAGTTTTTCCGGTCGGGGACGGAGCACGGCGGCGAGCCGGCTCAGATCGCTGGAAAGCAGCAGCGTGCCGTGATGCAGCAGACGTGCGGTGCCGTCGGGACGGCGGAATGTGCACTGGGCGTTGCCGGAGATTTTGGCGTTTTCCGCGGTGATATCGTTGCGCCCGTCCTGCACGGCGTGTACGCCCAGATCAGCCAGCGCGCGGATGACCGGCGCGATGAACGGCGTGAAATCCACGTTTTCCCGCGGTGCGGTGATGAAGGTGAAATTCACATTCCCCAGATCGTGATACACGGCGCCGCCGCCGCTGAGACGGCGGATGACGGCGATATGCTCCGCCTCGGCGCAGGGGATATTCACCTCCGCCCAGGCGTTCTGATTCCGTCCAATAATCACGGCGCGGTCGTTCTGCCAGAGCATGAAGACATCCCGGTCTTCGTGGAGGAGAAGATATTCCTCCGCCGCCAGATTGAAGGCGGGATCGGTGTGGGGATTGAGAATAATGCGCATGGGAACTCCCTGTTCTGTAATCGGGCACAGGCGGAGACCGCCGCGCCCTTTTATCTATTATACACGATTATTTCACCAAAGTAAAGCGCAAAAGTGAATTTTGAAGAAAGAAAAAGAGCGGAGTCGGAAATCCAATGTAACTTTAGCGTATGCCATATACAATATGCACAAGTGCAGCTTTTTCCGCGGCGTATGTCACGGGCAAGGGACGTTCCCTCCCTTGCAATCCTCCCTGTATTCAGGTTAAGTCGGGGGCACAGCCCCCGACTCCCCTGCGTCTCTCTTCATCTCTCAATTCCCGTCACTTCGTATCCCGCCGTCTTGACTGCGCGGCGGATCGCCTTATCCGATACGCGGCCGGATGCGCTTATGCGGGCGATTCCACTCTGCCAGTCCACGTCTGCACGGACACCCCGCAGAGCGTTCAGCGCATCTGTCACGTATTTCTGACAGTGCTCGCACATCATCCCGTCCACGTGGACGGTGATCTCATTCTGAGACGCGGCGCGCGCTCCGCGCAGAGGTTTGTCCTTCGCGCCGTCCCGGGGTTTTACCTGATTCAGCCGCAGGGCATTGGTTACGACGAACAAACTGGACAGACTCATGGCGCCTGCCGCGATCATGGGGCTGAGCGCCAGCCCGAATGCGGGATAGAACGCTCCCGCCGCCAGCGGAATGCAGATCGCGTTGTAGAAGAACGCCCAGAACAGATTCTGTCGTATGTTCCGGATCACCCGCCGGGAGAGCCGGATCGCTGCCGCCACATCCGCCGCGTCGCTGCGCATCAGTACCACGTCCGCCGCATCCACGGCAATGTCGGAGCCTGCACCGATGGCGATGCCCACACTGGCACGGGTCAAAGCCGGCGCATCGTTGATGCCGTCGCCCACCATGGCGCACGGACCGGATCTTTCCAGTGACCGCACTACGGCTTCCTTGCCGTCGGGCAGGACGCCCGCGATCACGTCGGCGGGATCAATGCCCAGCTTCGCCGCTGCGGCGGCGGCAGTGCGCTGATTGTCTCCGGTGAGCAGAACCGTCCGCAGACCCAACTTATGCAGCTGCGTGATGGCGTCACGGCTGGTGGGACGTACCGCATCCGCCGCGCCGATCACGCCGAGGCATTTTTCCGCCCGGGCGAAATACAGCGGCGTTGCGCCTTCGCCCGCCATTTTCTCCGCCGCCTGCAGAAGCGGGACTGGAACGGTGCAGATCTCGCTGATAAAGGCGGCATTGCCTGCCCGGGCGGCTTCTCCGCCGGACTCTCCGCTGATGCCCCTGCCGGGCACATCGGCAAAATTCTCCGCGGGGATGACCGTCATCTCCCGCCGATCCGCCTCCGCGATGATCGCTTTCGCCAGCGGATGGGCACTGGATATCTCCAGCGCCGCCGCAGTGCGGAGCAGTTCTTCCTCTGTGATTCCCTCTGCGGGGACGATCTCCGTCACCGCAGGCGTACCTTCGGTCAGCGTGCCGGTTTTATCCAGCACCACCGTGCGGATCTTGCCCGCATTTTCCAGTGCGGCGGCGGTTTTGTACAGGATTCCGTGCTTCGCGCCTACGCCGCTGCCCACCATCACCGCCACGGGTGTGGCAAGTCCCAGAGCACAGGGACAGCTGATTACCAATACGGCAATCGCCCGGGACAGTGCAAATTTGAATTCCTCCCCGGCGATGAGCCAGAGGATCAGGGTGATCAGCGCCAGCGCCGTTACGACCGGCGCAAAAATACCGCTGACCTTGTCCGCTGTCCGCGCCAACGGCGCTTTCGTGGCGGATGCTTCTTTTACCAGCTCAATGATCTGGGACAGCGTAGTGTCCTCGCCGACCCGGGTCGCACGGCAGCGGAGCGTACCGCTGACGCAGATCGTCGCCGCGCTGACGGAGTCGCCCACGGTTTTGTCCAGCGGCATGCTCTCACCGGTGAGGGCGCTCTCATCCACGCCGGAGGCGCCGTCCTCCACAATGCCGTCCACGGGAATTCTCTCCCCGGGACGGACGATGAACAGATCCCCGATCACCACGTCTGTGATCGGTACGGTGATCTCCTGCCCGTCACGGATGACGGAGGCGGTTTTGGGCGCCAGATCCGCCAGCGCACGGAGCGCATCCGTGGTCTTGCCCTTGGAGCGCGCCTCCAGCCATTTGCCCAGTGTGATCAGGGTCAGGATCATCGCCGCACCCTCAAAATATACGTCATGCCGGTACAGATCCACCCGGGCGCTGTCGCCCTGGACGGTGCCGATGATTACTTCAGCCAGTGCGAAAAGCCCGTACAGAATCCCCGCCGCCGCACCGAGGGAGACAAGCGTATCCATCCCCGGCGCACGCCGGATTACTCCCCGCACGCCGCCGATAAAGAATTTCCGCCCGATAAAGCAGACGGGCAGCGTCAGAAGAAGCTGAGCAAGCAGAAACCATACCGCGCCGCCTGTCCCTTCCATAAACGGAGGCAGCGGTGCGCCGAACATATGCCCCATGCTGACGTACATCAGCGGAAGCAGAAAGCAGAGACTGAGAATAAACCGCCGCTTCAGCGCCGCCGCCTCATCCTCCGCCGTATTGCCCGCCGCCTCGCCGGCGGATGCACCGTAGCCCGCCTGTTTTACGGCACGGATGATCTCCTCCTGCGATACGCCGGGTGCATCCACTTCCATGGATGCGGTCAGCAGACTGACGGAGACATTCTGCACACCCTTTACGCCGCGGACAGCTTTTTCCACGTGCGCCACGCATGCGGCACAGCTCATGCCGGTAACACTGTATTTCATGGGATTTCTCCTTTGCTATATAATAAGATGATGCGCAAAATCCGGGGATGCGTTTTCCCTTACAGTATATATTATCCCGCAAATTCCCGATCCGGTCAAGTGATAAAATCACAAAAAACCAAAATAAAGCCAAAATTGACTGCCGGGGTGCAAAAATCAATCTACTTTCCCGATGCTCTTGACAAGCCGCGTCGGATATGCTACAATCACCTTATACTGGGAAAAGGAGTAGATTATTATGTTCAAAATATGCCTGATCGGATGCGGCAATATGGCGTACAGCGGTCACGGTCCCTCCTGCAGAATATATGCGGAACGCTATCCGGATACGGAGCTTGCCGCCTGCTGTGATCTCCGCGAGGAGCGGGTTGCACTCTTTCAGCGGGAATTCGGCTTCAAGCGCGGCTACAGCGATTATCACGCAATGCTGAACGCGGAAAAGCCGGATGCCGTTCTGGTGCTTACGCCTGTTCATCTTACGGCGGAGGTTTCCATTGACGTGCTGCGTATGGGCTATAACGTTATTCTGGAAAAGCCGCCGGGAGTCTCCGTGGAGGAGGCAATGGCGATCCACAACTGCGCCGTGGAAAACGGCGTCCATGCCCGCGTGGCGCTGAACCGCCGCTATATACCCCTGCTCCGGACGCTGAAAGAGGAGATTGCCGCCTGCGGTCAGAAGCCCATGTTCGCGGACTGCCAGTTTTTGCGCGTAGGGCGCACGGATGCGGATTTCTGCACCACGGCAATCCACGCCATCGACAGTGTGCGCTATATTCTGGAACAGGATTACAGCGAAGCCCGCTTCGATTATCAGGATTATGCCTATAAAAACGACCGGCAGGGAACGAATTTCCACATCCGTGCCCTGTATGAAGAGGGAGCAGTGTCGAATATCAGCTTCCTGACCAGCTCCGGCTGTGTGGTGGAGCGGATCTTCGTCAGCTGTACGGATTACGCATTTTTCCTGGAGATGCCCGTGTGGAACGGCATGGATATGCCCGGCAGACTGGTCTGCGCCACCGCCGGCAAGGCATATAAGGAAATCATCGGAACGCTGGATACCATGTACGAGAGCAGCGGCTTCTACGGGGAGAGCGAATGCTTCTTCAACGAGATCCGCGCCGGCGTCGCGCCCTATTCCGACGTGGCAGGCTCCGCGCAGGCAGTCGCAATCGCGGATGCCATGCGGCACAGAGAGAAAGAGTACAGAAAATAAAGGCATGAACCGGATATGCGGATACACATTGGGGGCTGTTGCATTTATTAAATGCAACACCTCCTTTTTTCATGCTCTGTTTTTCCGCGAAAGCGGATCCGGTTATTCTCTGCTGCCCGAAAACACTTGACAAAAGTAGTATAAATGTGATATACTATATTTGTAAAACGATTTTAAGCAGACAGGAGGATCCGCCGTGAGCAGTACCGAAATGCAGTCCGTCATCCGTATATTCTGGATTTTTATCCTCGCCATCCTCCTGCTGTTCGGCGGGACACTGCTGTCCTCGTTCCTCGGCTCTTTCGGCGGCGGTCTGCCGGACGAAGCCTACGGACTGGAAGAGCTGTCTCAGCAGAATTTCACCCTGCCGGATGATCCCGTCATGACTGTCTGGGTCTGGGAAAAGGATATCACCGAAAAAAGAGAACTGATCTCCCTGCAGCCGCGTACACCTGTCCGTACAGGCCCGTCCGTGGCATGGAGCGGCGGTGAGGGTTTTGACTTCATGAATCCCCGCGGCATGAACGGATTCACGATGACTGTCGTCGGGGACGGCACAATCACGGTCACATGGGAACACGACTGCTGCGACTGCGGTTTCACACACACGTGGTGGTATTCCCCTGATCCCGAATTAACCGGCGGAGTGGATACAAGCCGTCTCAGCCGCTCCCATAACGCTCCGGTGTCCGGGGTGAACAATCTCTGCATCCTCTGGCAGGGAGAGGGCGGCAGGCCGGCGGACACAGTAACCTATGACGGAAATATTGCACCGGACGCATACCATCACGTCACACCGCTGGTTCAGCTCTGGGGCAGGGATGAGGCGGGACTGAACGACTCGGTCTCCCAGGACAGTATGTCCATTCTGATTCGGATTGAAAACCGGAACCTGCTGGGGAGACTGACCGCCACGGCAACGGTGCGTCTGACAATGGTCAGCCACTGGAGAGGCGCGGGGACGCATTGGAGCCGCGTGCGGGAGGATGTGATCCGGGCGGAAAATGCAGGTCGGGCGGGGGATCCGGAAGCGCTGAAATGGCTGGATCTCGCCATCGAGCCCCCCACCTGGACGGCGGAACTGATCGGCTATACGCAGGCGGAGTGACGGATACTATAGCAAAGAGATGTCCCGGGGGTGTCGGGGAAAGCCCAACGGAAAGGACCGTCGGGGACGCCGGTCCCTACATATATAGCAGCAAGCTGTCCCGTGGTGCGGGGGACGAAGCCTCTGAAAATGCAGGACAGGAAGCTGTCCCGGGGGTGCGGGGGACGAAGTCCCCCGCTGTAACTAAAGAAACCGGGGGGATCCAGGGGGGCAGAGTCCCCCTGGAAAAACGTGCGGTTCAGCTATACGCCATGGGTGGAAACGCATGTTAATCATCACTTGCCGAAGCCAAAGTCATAGAGGCTGAATTTCCCTGATTTCCGTCCGCAAAAAAACTTTTGAAAAAATCAAAAAAATTTGAAAAAAGGTGTTGACAAACAAAAAGAGTTGTGGTATACTATTACACGTCGCAGGGAACAAGGCACTGAGAGAGCGCGAAAGCCACGATCCGAAGCCTTGAACGGGAGCATAGCTCAGCTGGGAGAGCATCTGCCTTACAAGCAGAGGGTCATAGGTTCGAGCCCTATTGTTCCCACCAAATTCCCTCGACAATACGGCCCGGTAGTTCAGTTGGTTAGAACGCCGCCCTGTCACGGCGGAGGTCAGGGGTTCGAGTCCCCTTCGGGTCGCCAAGTAGCCTTAGGTCAAACCCAACGGCTGCAGGAAGCCTCTGTAGCTCAGTTGGTAGAGCAGGGGACTGAAAATCCCCGTGTCGTTGGTTCAATTCCGACCGGAGGCACCATATGCGGATTTAGCTCATTTGGTAGAGCGCCACCTTGCCAAGGTGGAGGTGGCGGGTTCGAGCCCCGTAATCCGCTCCATAACGGCATCTCGTAGGAGATGCCGTTTCTCTTGAAAAATACTTCCGCAGAATTGCGCGGCGATTCCGGTCGGAGGTATCATATGCGGATTTAGCTCATTTGGTAGAGCGCCACCTTGCCAAGGTGGAGGTGGCGGGTTCGAGCCCCGTAATCCGCTCCAGTGAAGAAAACGGACGCCTTTGGGCGTCCGTTTTCTTCGTCGAGCTTCCCTTGCCCGCGGAGGGCGGGCATTTTGCCCCGTAGGGGCAAAAACGGGAATCTCGCGCTCCCGCAATCCGCCTGACGGCGGGGAAGAGATCGGAGCATTTATCTGAAAAACAGCATGGAGCATATTGCTCCATGCTGTTTTTGTGTATCTCCCAATTACTTTTTGAGTTCCCTTAGACTGCAATCAAAAAACAGAACGATAAATTGGAATTTGGCGAACTCATAATTCTTTTTTTACCAAAACATACTCACTGGTTCTTAACACTTCCACAAAC
>SVTS01000063.1 GCA_015063645.1 Oscillospiraceae bacterium
TACATGGAGTATGCGCCCGTTGTGGCACAGATCAAGGAAGCATGCCTGAAGGAAAACGGCTATGAGCCGCTGATCTTCATCCAGCTGACCCACTCCGGACGTTATTCCAAGCCCGAGGGCGTACCCGCTCCCCTGATTGCGTACAACAATCCCATTTTCGAGGGGGACAATCCCATCGATTCTTCCCGCATCGTATCCGACGAGTATTTGGATATGGTAAAGGAGAAGCTGATCGCCGCTGCCGCTCTTGCCGAGAAGGCAGGTTTTGACGGCTGCGACATCAAGTGCTGCCACCGTTATCTGCTCTGCGAGCTGCTCTCCGCGTACAACCGCGAAGGCCGCTACGGCGGAAGCTGGGAGAACCGCACCCGCATGGTCCGCGAAGGCATCCGCGGCGCGATGCAGGTGACCTCCTCTGACTTCATCGTTTCCTCCCGTATGAACATCTATGACGGTTTCCCGTATCCCTACGGATTCTCTGTAACCGAGGGCAACGGCATTGAGCCGGATTACAGCGAAGCGATCCAGCTGGCAAAAGAGATCTCCGGATACGGCGTAAAACTGCTGAACTTCACCATGGGCAACCCCTACTTCAATCCCCATGTCAACCGTCCCTACGCTACCGGCACCTATGAGCCGCCGGAGCATCCCATGTTCGGCGTATGGCGCATGCTGGACGGCATCGCACAGGTTGCAAAGGAAATTCCGGACACCAAGGTCATCTCCTCCGGTCTGTCCTTCCTGGGCGCTGCTTCTCCCAATGTCATGGCAGCCACCATCGGCGAGGGCTGGTTTGACTTCGCCGGCTACGGACGCGAGACCCTTGCATATCCGAATTGCGCCAAGGAGATCATCGAGAACGGTGCTCTGGATCCCAAGAAGCTCTGCCTCACCTGCGGCAAGTGCACCGAGATCATGCGTACCAAGGGCGGCACCCCCGGATGCCCCATCCGCGACGGCGAGGTTTACATGCCCATATACAAAAAGCAGGTACTGGGCAAGTAAGAAAAGTGAAGAGTGAAGAGTGAAGAGTGAAAAGTGAAGAGATCAGGTGGATTTTCGACCTTCGGTCGAAAATCATCGCCGCCGCAGGCGGCGTTTATAAGAGATAATTTCCAGCTTTTTTCACTCTCCGCTGACGGTGAGGAAGTTATGATTATAGCTGACAAGCAATAAACCCACCGCTTTTGTGATAATCCAAGCAAACCATTCGCGCACCGCAGTGCGCGTCTCCGCGCAGCGCGTTTCGCTAAATGCTCCCAGATGAATCTCTTCGATCCGCCCCGGGTCCAGGGACCGCAGTCCCTGGTCAACGTGGGGGGAGTCCGAGGGGGTACCCCTTTGAGGAGGGGTGGCCCCTCGGTAGCTGTATGAATGCGTTTATGCTGACGTCGGACCGTCGAGGACGCCGGTCCCTACACAAACATTCATCGCTGCCTGAAAACAGAAATAAACTACAACACACAAGGAGAACACAACCATGAAAACCGCAGTAATCACCGGTGCCGCCGGCGGCATCGGCTACGCTACCGTTGAAAAATTCGTATCCGAAGGATATTCCGTAGTCGCCATGGACCTGATGCCCGCTGAAGCAGCCGCTGAAAAGATGGCAAAGTTCGGCGATAAGGTTACCTACTTTGTAGGCGATCTCTCAAATGCAGAATCCCGTCAGGGTCTGGTTGATACCGCATACTCCGTTCTCGGTCATGTGGACGCTCTCGTCAACGTGGCAGGCGTTGCTCCCCGCCAGAGAAACGATATCCTCGCCACCACCGAGGAAAGCTATGACTGGGTTATGGGCATCAACACCAAGGGCACCTTCTTCCTCACCCAGCTCTTCGCAAACAAGATGATCGAGCAGGAGATCCATGACGGTATCCGCGGCTTTATCGTCAATATCGCTTCCATGTCTTCCTACACCTCCTCCACCAACCGCGGCGAGTACTGCATCTCCAAGGCAGCTGTATCCATGGTTACCACCCTGTTCGCAGACCGACTCGCTGAGTACGGTATCCTCGTAAATGAGATCCGTCCCGGCATCATCGCTACCGGCATGACCGAGAAGGTACAGGCAAAATATGACAACCTGATCTTCAATCAGGGCATTCTGCCCATCAAGCGCTGGGGTCAGCCCGAGGATATCGCCAAGGCAGTATACGTACTCTGCTCCGGTGATCTGGGCTACACCACCGGTCAGGCCATCGACGTGGACGGCGGCTTCCACATCCAGCGGCTGTAATCGGGTGACGTCATGACTGAGAAAATCATGCAGATCGGCGGCAGATCCTGCCGCGTTATCACGCTGAATACCGTTATCGTGGGCACCGGCGCCGCAGGCTTCAATGCAGCGCTCCGTCTGAAGGGTTACGGTCAGGAGGATATCGCCATCGTATCCGAGGGCGTGAATATGGGTACCTCCCGCAACACCGGCTCCGATAAGCAGACCTATTACAAGCTGAATCTCTGCGCCGATTTCGCCGACTCTCCGAAGGCAATGGCACAGGATCTCTTCGCAGGCAAGGCAGTGGACGGCGATATCGCTTATGCGGAAGCCGCACTCTCCACGCCCTGTTTCATTCATCTGGCAGAGCTGGGCGTTCCGTTCCCGGTAAACCGCTACGGTGAATACGTCGGCTACAAGACTGACCACGATCCCCGCGCCCGCGCCACCAGCGCAGGTCCGCTGACATCCAAGCTCATGACCGAGTATCTGGAAAAAGCGGCAAAGAAAGAGAACATTCAGATCATCAACAACACCATGGCTGTCTCCATCGTCAAGAAGGACGGCGAAGCTGTTGGTCTGCTCTGTCTGGATATCGACAACGCCGCCGATGAGGCAAAGCGCTTCGTTCTGATCAACGCAAAGAATATCGTATTCGCCACCGGCGGTCCTGCCGGCATCTATGCGGATACCGTATATCCCTGCGGTCACAGCGGTTCCTCCGGCGTTGCCTTTGAGGCAGGCGTTAAGGGCAAAAATCTGACCGAGTGGCAGTTCGGTCTCGCTTCCACCAATCCCCGCTGGAACGTATCCGGTACCTACATGCAGGTACTGCCCCGCTTCGTATCCGTCGATCCCGACGGCACGGAGCATGAGTTCCTTACCGAGTATTTCGCCACCCCCGAAGAGTGCCTGTTTATGGTATTCAAGAAGGGTTATGAGTGGCCTTTCGACTGCCGCAAGGTGATCGGCGGCTCCTCCATCATCGACCTGCTGGTTTACCGCGAGAGCAAGCTCAAGGGACGCCGCGTATTCCTGGACTTCCGTTCCAATCCTTACGGCATGACCGATCTGCCCTACGCTACGCTGAAGGATGAGGCAAGAGAATATCTGGAGAATGCCGGTGCATGCTTCGGCACGCCCATCGAGCGTCTGCTCCACATGAATGCTCCCGCTGTGGATCTTTATAAATCCAAGGGCGTGGACATCACGAAGGAAATGCTGGAAATCGCCCTGTGTGCACAGCACAACAACGGCGGTATGGATATTGATATGTGGTGGCAGACCGGTGTGCCGCACCTCTTCGCCGCAGGCGAAGTGGCAGGCAGCCACGGCGTCTACCGTCCCGGCGGAAGCGCACTGAATGCCGGTCAGGTCGGCTCCATGCGTGCCGCTCAGTATATCGCCCAGTACGGCGGAGGCGAACCTCTCTGCGAGGAATGCTTTGCCGCGGCAGCTGCCGATACGCTGGCATATCACGCCGCACTCACCGCGAAGATGATCAGCGGCGAGGATACCGTGACCGCTGCCATGCGCACCGTTACCGACCGCATGAGCGAGAACGGCGGCGCCATCCGCAATCCCGCCAAGATTCAGTATGCGCTGGATGCCGCCAAAGCAGATTTCGCCGCATTTGACGCGTCCATCCGTGTGAAGAGCGCCGCTCAGCTCCGTCTGGCATATCGCCTGCGCGATATCCTGATCGCTCAGCAGATGTACCTCTCCGCCATGCTGGATTACGCCGCACACGGCGGCAAGTCCCGCGGCTCTTCCCTGTACAGTGCCTCTGAGGGCAACTGTCCTGAGGGATTCGATGACAGCTTCCGCTTCGCTCTGGATGACGGATCTCTTGATTCCTCCGTACAGCTGATCGACTTCGACGGCGGCAAGTGCACGCCCTCCTGGCGTGAAGTCCGTCCCCTGCCCGAAGGCGGCGGATTCTTCGAGAACGTCTGGCGCGACTACCGCGAGAACAAGAATATTTATTAATGAAAAAAGGGGAACTGTTCACACAGTTCCCCCCCTTTCCGCAAGAGGTTGACTATGAACAATGTACAGATCAACGGTTATCGGTCTCTGCCGCTCTGCGATATCCACACCCATCTGCACAAAGAGCCGCTCAACGCTTCTCTCAGCGCATTCCGAGCACTGATGGACTACTACGGCTACGCCGCCATCAATCTCGCCTGCGTCCACCGGATGGGCACTGACGATATGGATACGGCAAACATCCTGAAGGGACTGTATCTCAAAGCCCGTCTGAACGAAGATGGTGAAACACACGCCATTGTCTACGGAAACGCGACTCATTTCTACGATGAGCGTGACACGGCGGAGAATTATCTGGCACAGGTAAAAACCCAGTACGCCATGGGCGTGGATGGATTCAAAATCCTGGACGGCAAGCCAAAAAACCGCAAACATCTGGGACATCCCCTCTGTGACCCGGTTTTTGATAAAATGTATGCCTTTTTCGAGGAGAACGGCATTCCCGTGCTGATGCATCTGGGCGACCCGCCCCATTTCTGGGGAGATAAATCCGGCATGTCCGCCTACGGTCTGGCACACGGCTGGTGGTGCGGCGACGGTACGTTCCCCTCTCTGGAAGAACTCCGCGAGGAGATCGAAGGTATCCTTACAAAATTCCCGAAACTGAAGCTGTGCCTGGCGCATTTCTATTTCCTCGGTCACGATCCTGCCGGCGCACGCGCCTTTATGGAGAAATGGGAAAACGTCTCTCTGGATCTTGCTCCCGGCGGCATCATGTTTGAGGGATTCGCCGCACAGCCGGACGTCTGGAAACGGTTCTTCGCCGATTTCAGCCACCGCATCTTCTTCGGAACGGATAATACAAATGTTATATCCGGGGATCCCGCCGAATATTTTGAGCGGAGCTGGGCTCCCGTAAATCTGGTGCGTCGTATGCTGGAATGGGACGAAACGAAACAGGTTCCCTATTCCGCCGCAAAAACGCTGACGCCGCTGCACCTTCCGAGAGAACAGCTTGACAATATCTTCGAGAAGAATTTCCGTCGGCTCCATCCCGCCGCCCGTCCGCTTGATGCACAGCTGATCGCCCGCTATGCCTCCGCACTGTCGAAACAGCTGCAGGCAGGGAATGTATCTGACGATGATCCCGCGCTGGAAATTGAAAATCTCGCCGTGATCGAAAAATACTTCGCCGCACTCTGATAAAAAAAAATCCGTCCTTCCGGACGGATTTTTTTATTTACTGATACATAGCGTATATCTGCTGCAGAGCTGCCTCAATCTGTGTCTTGACAGAGGCGTATTTGGAGGCGATATCCGTTGTTTTTTTGTTCAGACAATCCCGGAACATATACGGCAGCTCCTCCAGGTAGGTGCCGTACATAAAGGAAATGTCGAAAACAGCACTTTCTGTGATCAGATCGATCATAGAAGCAGTGGCTTTATCCTGTGAATACTTGGCTTTGAGTGCTACGTCATAGTACGCCGGATACACACTCAGATAAGTCTCGGCTGCCAGAGCCTCGGTGATCATGGAAATAAAATCCGTGTCTTTTGCCGTGTTGGGAATACCGAGCACAAAATATCCGTCCATAACCAGGCAGTGATAGTCTTTCTGGTTTTCATCGTACTTAGGCTGAGGAATTAATCCGAACGGGCTTTCCATATCACGCAGTTCGTTAAAGGCATCGTGCAGTCTTCCCTGCGCGAAGACCAGTTTGTCTATGGGGAAGTATTCCATAAATCCGCCCCATTTGTTATAGAAATGCACGCCCGGGTTCGCATAATACATGTTGAAGATTTTTTCCAGAGCAGCGTATGTCTTCTCCTGCATCAGCTTGATCTCAAGAGAACCGTCCGCCGCCTTACCGGTGATGGGAATTTCAAAAGCAGGACACCAGGCATCCGAGTAATATTTATTCCCGCCAAAGCCGTACTGATCCCCGTCGTCTGCAATGCCGTCGCCGTTGATATCCTTATACATACCGGCTACAAGCGTATTCATATAGTCCAGCGTCCAGCCGCCCTTTTCCACAAGGGAGTACAATTCATCCTGCGTCATTCCATAGTCTTTCAGCAGTGCATTATTGACGTAGATAACCAGTATTTCCTTCATATAGGAAACCGTATAGGAGCCGCTCAGACCAAAGAGTTTGCCGTTGAAGGTAGCATTCTCATTGATCTGCTTATTCCACCACGGCTGTTCCAGATCGATGTATTTTGTATCGTTCCAGTTCTGATAAATGCCGGCGGCAGTAGCGACATGCAGATTCCATACCTCCTGAGAGGCGACGTCACAGAAATCGTCTCCTGCGGCAACATACTGTGCCAGAGCAGCGTAAATATTCTGGCTTTTTCCACTCATGCCGGTCACCTGAATGGATATATCGAACCGATCCTCAAGCTTGATATTCCGGTCATATACAGAATCATTCTCGATCACACCGGTCTGTTCTTCCGCATAAAATTCATCGGTATAGCCTTCTACACCGGCAATGCGGTAGGCTCTTCCGTTGTATTTCGTGTCGGGCAAATTGTCAGACAGGATGGTTTCCTCCGGCACAGATGTTTCGCTCACCGCAGTATCCGCGGTATCAGCCGTATCAGCGGAAGAAGGAGTCTCCGGCGTGCTGTTGCAGGCGGTTGCTGTAAGAAGCACGGATGCAAGAAGCAGAATGGACAAAAATTTTCTCATGAGAACGCCTCCTGTTTAGTTTTTTGTTTATTTTATCATATATTTATGAACAATTACACATTTAACAGCGAACATTTTGTTAACAAAAATCCCGATATAAGAATCCCCGGCGTGAAAAGCAGATTATTCCTTTGCCATCTCCGGACTTTTTCATTTTTTCATAAAAAATTTCCATCCATCCCATTGTTTTTTTCTGTTTGTATGTTACAATAATAGTATCAGACAATTACTGATTAACAGTCAGTTCACTTCATTGTATAAAATCATAAATGTACGCCCCAATGTCCATTAACTTAAGCAAACACCGTATCAAGCGGAACTTCTTCCGCCGCTAACGCGGCGTGCAAGGGGCGTCCCCCTTATTTTATCCACTCCGGAGGTCATCCCATGAACCACAGTGATATTCTCGCTCACGTCGATCATACACTTCTCGCTCCTGACAGCACCTGGGAACAGATCCGCACTGTCTGCGACGACGGTATCCGCTTCGGTACCGCCTCCGTCTGCATCCCCGCCGATTTTGTTGCCCGCGCCTCAGAATACGCCGCAGAACGCGTGCCGATCTGCACCGTCATCGGTTTCCCCACCGGCTACTCCACCACTGAGATCAAATGTGCTGAGGCAGCAGCCGCTGTCCGGAACGGCGCTGATGAGGTGGATATGGTCATCAATATCGGACGGCTGAAAGACGGGCAGGACAGTTTCGTCCTGGATGAGATCCGACAGATCAAATCCGCCTGCGGCGGACGCATCCTCAAAGTCATCATCGAAACATGCCTGCTGACGGAAGAGGAAAAAATCCGCATGTGCCATATCGTCTCCGAATCCGGCGCGGACTTCATTAAAACCTCCACCGGATTTTCCAAATCCGGTGCCACGCCGGAGGACGTCGCCCTCTTCGCTGGGCACGTCGCATCCCATGTGAAAATCAAAGCCGCAGGCGGCATCCGCTCCTTCGCCGATGCGGAAAACTACCTGAACCTCGGCGCATCCCGCCTCGGAACCAGCGCCCTCGTGAAAATCCTGAAAAGCGAACAACCCGCAAACTACTGATCCCTGATGTCCCCCGCCCAAAAGGTTCGCCCGCCTTTTCAAAGGCGGCAGGGTGTCGGGGCAGAGCCCTGACACGCGCCCCGCAAGGCGCGGAATCCTATGCTTCCGGGGGTCCGGGGCAAAGCCCCGGCAAGGGTCATAGGGGACGGAGTCCCCTGATCATACGAATAAAAAAGGAGAACACACCATGTCCACCGCTCATAACTCCGCCGTCCCCGGCGATTTCGCCAAAACAGTCCTCATGCCCGGCGATCCCCTCCGCGCCAAATTCATCGCCGAAACATTCCTCACCGATGCCCGCCTCGTCAATAACGTCCGGGGTATCCAGGGCTATACCGGCACCTATAACGGTGTCCCCGTCTCCGTCATGGCAAGCGGCATGGGCATGCCCTCCATGGGCATCTACTCCTACGAACTCTTCCATGATTACGGTGTCGAAAATATCATGCGCATCGGCTCCGCCGGTACCCTCTCCGCCGATGTCCGCGTCCGCGATATCGTCGTCGGTATGGGCGCATGCACCAATTCAAATTACGCCTCCCAGTACGGTCTCGCCGGCACCTTCGCCCCCATCGCTTCCTATAAAATGATGCGCGCCGCCATCGATGCCTGCGAGAAGCTGGGCTCCCGCTATCACGTGGGCAACCTCCTCTCCTCCGATACATTCTACGCCGATAATGCCGCCGATGCCAACGCAGGCTGGCAGAAGATGGGCGTCCTCGCCATCGAAATGGAGGCCGCTGCCCTCTATATGAACGCCGCACGGCTGGGCAAAAATGCCCTCGCCATCTGCACCATCTCCGATTCCCTCGTCACCGGCGAAGCCCTGCCCGCCATCGACAGACAGAATTCCTTCACCGAAATGATGGAGATCGCACTGAGAACGGCGGTGACACTCCATGGCTGAAATAAAACGCGTATTTCTCATCATCCTTGATTCTCTCGGCATCGGCGCCGCGCCGGACTACGCGGATTTCGGCGACTGCCGGGACAACGATACCCTGCGCCGTATCTCCATGGATCCCGCGTTCCGCTGTGAGACGGTGCGCCGCCTCGGCATGGGGCACATCGCAGGTGTGACATGGATGGGCAATTACGGATCGCCGCAGTCCATTGTGTACCGACTCGTGGAAAAATCCCGCGGCAAGGATACCACCAGCGGTCACTGGGAGCTGGCGGGACTGATCTCCGAGCATCCGATGCCCACCTATCCAGACGGATTCCCCTCCGAGATTATTGAAGCATTCAAGAAAGCCACAGGGCGCGGCGTTCTCTGCAACAAACCCGCCTCGGGCACCCAGATCATTCAGGAGCTGGGACAGAAGCATATCGAAACCGGCGATCTGATCGTCTATACCTCCGCCGACAGCGTGTTCCAGATCGCCGCCCACGAGGATATCGTCCCCGTGGAACAGCTTTATGAATACTGCCGCATGGCAAGAAAGATCCTCGTCGGTGAGCACGGCGTGGGGCGCGTCATCGCCCGCCCGTTCATCGGTGAAAACGGGAACTTCACCCGCACCGCCAACCGCCGGGATTTCTCCCTGGAACCGCCAAAACCGACAATGCTGGACGCCATCAAAGACGCCGGCATGGACGTCGTCGGCGTGGGCAAGATCAGCGATATCTTCGCGGGACGCGGCATCACCGAATCGCATCCCACCCACTCAAACGATGAGGGCATGGCAGTCACAGCCGAACTGGCACAGCGGGATTTCCACGGACTGTGCTTCGTGAATCTGGTGGATTTTGATTCCTCCTACGGTCATCGCAACGATGTTTCCGGTTATGCGAAAGCCTTTGCGGAATTCGATGCATGGCTGGCGACGTTCCTCCCTAAGCTGAAAGAGGACGATGCGCTGATCATCACCGCCGACCACGGATGCGATCCCGGGGACGAGAGCACCGATCACACACGGGAATATGTGCCGTTCCTCCTCCACGGGAAAAAGATTATCCCCAACATCCGCACGCCGCGCTTTGGTCTTAACCGCCCCATGGCGGATGCATCCGCTATCGTCTGCGATCTTCTGGGCGTGGAATTTGCAGGTGACGGTTCGCTTGTACCAGTGAAATATCGCCATCCGCCTGTGCGGTATGAGGCGCTGATCGAATGCGCCATCACCGCCATGCAGGGGGCATACGCGCCCTACTCACACTACAAAGTCGGCGCGGCTCTGCTGGAAGAAGAGGAATTCCAGGATGACATCGTCTCACACATCACATGCGGCTGCAATATGGAAAACGCCAGTTACGGTGCAACGATATGCGCGGAAAGATCGGCGTTCGCAAGAGCAATTTCCTCCGACAGCAAACGGAAATTCAAAGCCATCGCCATCGTCGGCGGCAAGGACGGCGTGATCACTGATTTTGCGCCTCCCTGCGGTATCTGCCGGCAGGTGATGCAGGAATTCTGCGACCCCGAAACCTTCCGCGTGATCCTGTACAACGGCAAAGAAATAAAAACCCACACCCTCGCCGAACTCCTCCCCCTCGGCTTCGGCGGAGATAAGCTGTAATCCTCCCCGCCATGAGGCAAGGAGATGAGAAAAGGGTGAATTGTCCGCTTCGCGGACAAGAGGGAGAGGAGAAGGAACTTCGCCGTCTGAGATGGTCCTTCTCCTCTCCCTCCGCGGCATACGCCGCGGAAAAAGCCGCACAAACGTAAATTTGATAAAAAAGGAAAGACTTCCCCCTATGCGCACCATAGATTTAATCGAAAAGAAAAAACGCGGCGGCGAGCTGACCGCCGATGAGCTCACCTTTCTCATCTGCGGCTATACCGCCGGTGAGATCCCCGATTACCAGATGTCCGCCTTCGCCATGGCGGTCTGGTTCAACTCTATGACCCCCGCGGAAACCGCCGCGCTTACCGATGCCATGGCAAAATCCGGTGATATGGTGGATCTCTCCCGCTTCGGCGATCTCTCCGTGGATAAACACAGCACCGGCGGCGTCGGTGATAAAACCACCCTCATCGTCGCGCCCCTCGCCGCCTCCCTCGGCTGCAAGGTCGCCAAAATGTCCGGGCGCGGTCTCGGTCATACAGGCGGCACCGTCGATAAACTGGAATCCATCCCCGGCTACCGCACCGTTCTCTCCCCCGAAAAATTCATGGCGCAGGTGGAAAAGATCGGCGTCGCCGTCATCGGTCAGTCCGGCAATCTGGCTCCCGCCGATAAAAAGCTCTACGCCCTCCGCGACGTCACCGCTACCGTGGACTGCGTTCCGCTGATCGCCTCCAGCATCATGAGCAAAAAACTGGCGGCAGGCTCCCACTCCATCGTTCTGGATGTAAAAATCGGCAGCGGCGCATTCATGAAAACGAAAGAAGATGCCTCCCGGCTTGCCCGGGAAATGGTGGATATCGGTGTCGCCTGCGGACGGAAAATCACCGCTGTTCTCACCGATATGGATATCCCGCTGGGGCATAACATCGGCAATTCTCTGGAAGTAACCGAAGCTATGGAAGTTCTCCGCGGCGGCGGTCCCGCCGATCTCCGAGAAGTCTCCCTCGCCCTTGCGTCGGAGATGGTCTCCCTGACATGGCAGATCTCCCCGGAGGAAGCCCGCCGCCGTGCCGAAGCCGCACTGGCAGACGGGTCCGCATTCGCCAAGGCAAAAGAGTGGATCGCCGCACAGGGCGGGGACACGTCCGTGATCGAGGATCCTGCGAGATTCCCGGCAGCGCCCGTTGCCTATGAGGTAAAGGCGGACTGCGAGGGATTCATTGCCCGCATGGATACGGAAGCCATCGGCACTGCCGCCATGCTGCTGGGAGCCGGCAGAGCAACAAAGGAAGACAACATTGACCCCGCAGCCGGCATCCGTCTCGTGAAAAAGACCGGCGATGCCGTAAAGAAAGGCGATGTTCTGGCGGTGCTGTACACCGCCGACAGAGCAAAAATTCCCGGAGCGGAAGCGAAATTCGCCTCTGCGCTCACGGTAACGACCGATGCGCCCCTGACGCGGGCATTGGTGGAGGAAATTATCCGGGGATGAGAAACATACCCCCAAAAAACTTGTATACAGCAAAACAGGATACGGACATTTGTCCGTATCCTGTTTTTATCAGTTTATTCGCGGAGCAGATCCTGCACGGATGCGTCTCCGTATACCCCCGCCCAGTCGCGGCGGAACGCGTCCATGGCAAGATCGGTCATGGGATGCGACAGCATCCCGTCAAACAGATCGGGGGCGAGGGTGACGCTCTGGGCACCTGCCGCCATCACCTCGGCGATCTGCATCGCATTTTTGAAGCTTGCTGCGAGAATCTTTGTGGCATAGCCGTTCTGCGCGTACAGCAGGGCGATATCGTTCACCAGTCGGATGCCGTCTCCGCAGACCGTATCAAAGCGGTTGATGTAGGGAGCGGCGTAATCCGCGCCTGCTTCCGCCGCCAGCATCGCCTGCGTAGGCGAGAACACCGCTGTGGCGGTGACAGTGAAGCCCTCCGCTTTCAGCATCGGGATCGCCCGGAGTCCCTCGCGGGTCACGGGAATCTTGACGGCAAAAGGTTCGCCTGCCAGCGCCCGCAGATCACGGGCGTCGGCGCACATACCCTCTGCCGTTTCCGCCGTCACCTGCGCGTGCAGAAGCCGATCCCCCACCGCCTTGCGGACGGCGAGCAGGACCGTTCTGAAATCACCCTTCTCCCGGGCGATGATTGTGGGATTGGTGGTCACGCCCGCCACGGGAAAATCGCGGCAGAGCGCGGCAATAACCGCCGCATTGGCACTGTCAATGAAATACTGCATTTTTCTCAGTCCCCCTTCGCCAGATCCTCTTCTTCCTCATACAGCTGCATGAGAAGATCCTCGGTGGTGATTCTCTCGTCCTCCAGCTCGGCGGCACGTTTATAATCCGATGCGGCCTCTCCAAAGAGCTCGTCCTGAATCTCCACCAGCCGTTTTTCCAGCTTTTCGATATCCTTGCCGATGGTCTGGCGGCGCTTCTGTCTCTGACGGAGACGGGCGGCTTCCTGCTTGCGGGCAAGATATTCCTCCTTGCCCGAGGAAACCTTCTCCTGCTGCACTGCCGCGGCAGGACCGCCTGCGCGGCGGGCACAGTCCTCTTTATACTCCTCATAGGTGCCGCGGAAATCCATGGCGCCCTCAGGGGAGAGTGCCAGAATCCGCGTCGCCAGCTTGGATGTGAAATAGCGGTCATGGCTCACCGCCACGATCGTGCCGTCAAAATCCGACAGCGCCGTTTCCAGCGCCTCCCGGGACTGGATATCCAGATGGTTGGTCGGCTCGTCCAGAATCAGCAGATTCATCCGGGAGAGAATCAGCTTCGCCAGCGTCAGCCGGGCACGTTCGCCGCCGCTGAGTACAGATACCGTTTTCTCGATATCGTCCCCGCGGAAGAGGAACAGTGCCAGCGTATTGCGGATTTCCGTCTGGGTCAGCGTGGGATAGGTACTCCACAGCTCCTCCAGCACGGTATTGCGCTCGTCCAGATTCTGATTCTCCTGATCGTAGTAGCCCACACTCACGTTATAGCCGAATTCGATTCTGCCCGCATCGGCGTGCAGCTGTTCCAGCAGGATTTTGATCAGTGTGGATTTGCCGCATCCGTTGGGTCCCAGAATGAACAGACGGTCCCGCTTCTTCACTTCAAAGCTCAGATCACGGAAAAGCACCTTGCCCGGGAATGCCTTTGCCAGCTTCTTCACCGCCAGCACGTCATTGCCGCTCTCGCCGGATTCCGTGAAGGTGAACCGGATGGACTTCGGCGCATCCTGGGGGCGCTCCACTTTTTCCATGCGCGCCAGCGCCTTTTCGCGGCTCTCCGCGGCGATGATATTCCGCTCACGGTTCCACTGTCTCTGCTGAGCGATATACGCCTCCTGACGGGCAATCTCCTTCTGCTGATTGATATATTTTCTCTCCTGCGCCGCTCTGTCCTCCGCTTTCAGCTTCAGATACTCGGTATAGGATGCCTTATACAGTTTTGCGGTATGATGCTCGATGTCCAGCGTTTTGTTCGTCACGCGGTCAAGGAAATACCGGTCATGGCTGACCAGAAGCAGCGTCTTTTTATAATTCGCCAGATGCTCCTCCAGCCACACCATCGTATCCGTATCCAGATGGTTGGTCGGCTCGTCCAGAAGCAGGATATCCGGCTCCCGTGAGAGAAGCCGCGCCAATGCCAGACGGGTACGCTGACCGCCGCTGCATTTTTCGATGGGCATATTATGGAACTCCTCGGGAAAGCCCAGATGCACGAGAAAACTGCGGCAGCGGGATTTATAATGCAGACCGCCGTCGGCGGCGAAACGGGTATTCAGCGAAGCGAACTCGGCGGAGAGATAGGTCAGCTCCTCGCCGGAGGCGGTTTTCAGCTGCTCTTCCAGCTGTGCCAGACGCGCCTCCATGCGGCAGAGTTCGGGGAATGCGGCGTACATCTGCCCCAGCACCGTTTCGGAGATGGGGGATCCGTCCTCGCCGCGGAGGATATGGAACGCATCGTCCTGCTCCAGCATGCCGACGGTTTTATCCTTGGCGATATAGACCGCACCCTCATCGGCGGTGTATTCGCCGGTGATCAGGCGCATGAGGGTGGATTTTCCGCTTCCGTTGACGCCCACGATGGCGAGACGATCGCCGTCCTCCAGGGAGAAATTGACTCCCGTGAGGATATCGCGTGCGCCCACGCGGAAGCAGAGGTTGGATGTACTGATAGAAATCATGGTGTTACCTCTTGAGAAAATGGGAAATGCGGCGGAGGATACCATGCGTCGGAATATGGAAATCCTTCGTCCGTCAGGGCAGGGGAATGCGGAAAAATTTTCTTTCCCGCAAGGCGCAGACGTACGATCCCCAGACTACATTGAACCGGCAGGGCTGAGTGGGTATATTATACTCCGGTTTCCACGTTTCGCCGGTGAGTCCGTGACCGTAGAACGACCAGTCCCGGTCAAAGGTCATACGCATTACCTGATGTCCGATACGGCACTCGATGCCGTCGATCGTCAGGACGGTATTGACGGGATACACCTCCGCCTGCGGGGCAATTTTCCGGATCTCATCCGGCAGATCGTTATTGCCCGGTACAATGATGAGCCGTGCGCCGGATTCGCTCATGATCCCCAGCAGCACTTTGATTTTGGAGATATACTCATATTCCGTTCCGGGAATCCGACCGACCTTGACTTCGTCCGCCATATCGCCTGTATGGAGGATGATATCCGGTTTAACAAGCGAAATCAGTTTACGGTAATAGGGATAATTGCGGGATTCCGTATCGCCGATATGGAGGATTTTCGGAGAGCGGAGCTCGGCGATTTCCGACGGAATTTCAATCTCCGGCTCATATTCCTGCGCAAAAAATTCGGTGTCGAATTCCTCACGGGTCAAGTAGTTGCTTGTGGTGATCTCATACTGCATATGAGACGTATCACAGTACAGCCGTCCCGCTTCCGGATCATCGGGATCGATCATCGAAAGTGCGCAGTTGAAGCCCATGGTACGGACATTTCTCTTCTTCTGGATTTTCAGTACATCGACCAACGCGCCGGAAGAGGCGCCATGACCTACGAAGAGAAGTTCCGTATCGGGATATTTTGCGTTGATTTCTTCATAGCCACGCGCCACGCGTTCGCAGACTTTCTCCGAATCCTCCGCGCGGACAGCACCGTCATCCTCACACCACCACGGATACGCCAGTTCCGCCTCGGGATCGATACAGTCGTACAGTTCGCGGATCTCTTCGATGGTCAATCCGCGAAATTTCCGGACTTGTCCCTCTGTCTTGAAAATCTCCCGCATCGGTGCATACGGTGTGATCAGGCATCCGGTTTCCCGGGCGATGATCTCAGAGGTATGCAGTGTTCGTCTGTATGGCGAGCTGATAATCCGTCCGTGAAACCCCAGTTCACGCAGGCGGACACCCAGCAGGCGCGCCTGTTCCTCACCAAGTTCAGAGAGGAGAATATCCCCCCGCGGGTAGAGATGGCTGAGGGATTTATCCCGGTAATCCATGACCTGCCCGTGGCGGGTAACATATCGTTTCATAATTATTTCTCCTAATCATCATAGAGACGCTCGTCCGGGATCATGTCCGCATACTCGGCGGTGCGGACAAAATAGATCGGATTGGTCAGCATAATGCAGCGGCCGTCGGCATTGTACATCTCGGCGCGCACTACATTTACGGGAAGAGTCGGGCGGACGTCAAACGTAATATGCAGATCGCCCGCACCGTTCAGCATATCTCCGGCACGGAATTCCTGCATGCATTCCCCGTTGACGATCAAGCGGACTGTCCAGTCAGGATCAGGCTGTTCTGCCGTGAATTCCAGTGTGCGTTTTGCTCTGTCGCGGTCTCCGACCGTCAGAACAGCGCCCATAGGTTTGTCCCCGCAGGTAAGATTGACCGGATTCTTCAGGAAAACCGGATCACCCATATAAACACGGCCAGCCTTCATGGAATCGATGAAGTCCATCTCAGCTACGGGAAATTCCGCATCCGCAGGCGCTGCGATCCAGGAAGCAAAATTCTGATCGGAAAACCAGCCTTTATCACTGTAGTGGCTGTCACTGTCTCCGTAACCGGTGATGAAAACGCCGCCCATACCGATGAGATCCCAAAGCCGCAGATACTCCTTCAGGCCGAATCCGGCACGGCCTTCCACAAATCCCACTTCCATCAGCGCAGCACCCCAGACTTTGGATGCAATAAACGCCGCAGCTGTACGCATAACAATAAAATTTTTTGTTTCGTCAGACATACCATCTTTTTTATAAGCACTGAAAGGATGATTATAGGAGAAAATTCCTCCGTATTTCTGCACATGCGCAATTGCTTCTGCCTGTGTAACGCTGTAACCGTGCTCAGCATAATTGATGACCGGCACCCAGGTGGCATAGCAGTTCTTGTGCTGCCCTGCTGCGCTGATTTCGGTCGTGACGAAGGGCTTCACGCCCATGCGGCGTCCGACTTCCTCCGCAATCTCACGCTGACGGACGACAACATCATCAAATCCGTACACCGTGTCAATCGTGAATCGGCTGAGCCGGCAGACACCGCGTCCGCCGTTCTTTGTCTCTATCAGCACAGCCACGCTGTCCATTGCGTTGTCCAGTCCGCCCACAATCTCCCGCACATCTGCCCGCTGCACATCTTCTGTGAGGTGCAAACGGTACAGTCCGTCCTCCGAGGGGATCAGCGGAATCTCCGCGGTATGCGGCGTATCGGCGGAGGTAATCTCTCCCAGAACATACCGCAGATGTGCCGGACGGTGATCGGGCGCACGCTGGGACATCCGCACATCAAGCACAAAGCGGGCATCGCCAATCGCCTCAAAAGAAAATCCGAACGTCAGCGTCAGATCCGACAACAGAGAAACGGTATGCCGCTTGCCGCTGGATTTGAATCCATAGCCGGATGCCGTATAAACAACTCCGTCCGAGGAAGCGGAAAGCACCATGCATCCATCTTCAAACACAACCGACGGTTCGCCGAACTGCTCTTCCCAACCGCAGGATCCGCGGGGAATATCCTCATAGACAAGCGCGCCGCGGGAGAAATCGAAGGAATTACAGGGTTTCGCTATCGGACCCGTGCGGCTGTCATGGCTTGTGATACGGATATACTGCATTCCCAGCGTCTTTGCATTATACATGTGCGATTCGATACTCGCGCCGGGCTGATGTCCCGCATGCAGATGCATCTGCATCGGATGATAAGCATATTTCATATGGCGGATACTCTTCAAATCTCTGCTTTCGCCACGCGGACGCAGTAGCTGGAGCCGTACGGAACGCCGGTCATCTTGACCGTAAGCATCTCGTCTGCCTGTGTGAAGGACAGTTCTTCGTCATTGTCCATCCAGCGGATGCTCTTAACATTCTCGCGCACATGGTCAAAGGCGTATGCGCCGTAGTAGCTGTTGCCGGCGGTAACGTGAGCACTGCCGTTTCTGCCCAGACTGTAGCAGAACAGATACAGGCATCCGTCGCCCTGCAGAATGAAGTTCTTGCCCATGCCCCAGCTGTTGTAGGGCTTACCTTCATAGATTGCCTCGCCGAAGAGCTTATTCCAGCGTCCCATCGTGCCCAGCAGTGCGGACTGCATGGGATCAATGGCGCCCTGGGCGGTGGGACCTACGTTCAGAAGCAGATTCGCGCCCACACGGCGGCAGTCGCACAGGCACTCGATCAGCTCACGGGAGGATTTGTAGTTAAAATCATCCTTACCGATGCCCCAGTGATCGTTCATCGTATAGCACATCTCCGCTGCCACATATTTCGGCATATCCTTGCGGTTCATGGGCGTGGGACGTCCCTGCTCAAAGGTAACGGAGTCCAGTTCCGGATGACCGGTCTGCCCCAGAGCGCTCAATCCGGTGTTGTTGATGATCATTGCCTCGGGCTGATGCTTGCGGATGGTGGCGTAGAGGGCATCCTCTTTCCAGTCCGCGCCCTTCTTGCTCCAGTTGCCGTCAAACCACAGACCGCCGATCTTGCCGTAATTGGTACACAAGATCTCCACGCTCGCCCGGAGATAATCCAGATATGCGTCAAAATTGTCCTCGAAATCCGGATGCATCCAGTCCAGCGTGGTGTGGTAGAACATGGGCATGATGTCGTGGCGGTTGCAGGCATCTACATATTCACGGACCAGATCCCGCTTTGCGGCGGAGTGCGGTGCATCGTATTTGTTCAGTCCGCAGGAAAGCGGGATCTGGTCCGTGAA
>SVTS01000064.1 GCA_015063645.1 Oscillospiraceae bacterium
TGGATGAAAAATGGCAGACTACCCAAGGACTGTACGCCATAGGCTCCGGCGGAACACTCGGCGTGGGACTTGGCGGAAGCCGCCAGAAATACAGCTATGTGTCCGAAGCGCAGAACGATTTTATCTTTACGATCTGGTGTGAAGAGATGGGATTTGTCGGTGCGGTGGCACTGATTGTCCTGTATCTGCTGTTTGTCTGGCGGGGATATGTGATCGCCATGCGTGCGCCGGATACGTTTTCTGCACTGACCGTGTTCGGCATCACCAGTCAGGTGGGCATTCAGGCATTTCTGAATATCGGTGTTGTAACCGATGTGCTGCCCAATACCGGCATTTCTCTGCCGTTTTTCTCCTACGGAGGAACGTCGCTGATTATTCTTCTTGCCGAAATGGGGATTCTTCTCTCGGTATCCAAGCATTCCTATCAGCGCCGTTAACAGAATTCAAGTATATCGGAGGTCTCTATGCGCGTCCTCATGACCGGCGGAGGTACCGGCGGGCACGTCAATCCCGCTCTTGCCATCGCCAATACAATCAAACAGAACGATCCCGAAGCGGTGATCGAATATGTGGGTACGTCCCGCGGTATCGAATCCAAACTGGTGCCTGCGGCGGGATATCCGCTCCATTTCGTGGAGATTCAGGGACTGCGGCGGAAACTTACGCTGTCCAATCTGAAAACAGTCTGGCTGACGCTGACTTCACCCGCCAAGGCAAAGAAAATCATCCGCGAATTCAAACCGGATCTGGTGGTGGGAACCGGCGGATATGTCAGCTGGCCGGTGGTGAAAGCCGCCTCTCAGCTGGGGATTCCCTGCGCATTGCATGAATCCAACGCCATCCCCGGCGTTGCCGTGCGTATGCTTGCTTCTTCCGTGGATCGGATCTATCTGAATTTTGAGGAGACCGGTGCCCGTCTCGGCTGCCCGGAAAAACTGCTCCGCGTGGGCAATCCTCTGCTCAATGCGTCCTTTACAATGGATCAGGCGGAGGCGAGAGCGAAGCTGGGTATCCCCGATAAGTATAAGTATTTCATTCTCTCCTACGGCGGAAGCATGGGCGCGGAGCGCCTGAATGCCGCCGTACTGAAGCTGATGCGGGACTTTACCGCAAAACATCCGGAAGTGTATCATCTCCACGCCACCGGCGCTATCGAAAAGGAACTGTGCGGCGGCTGGTTCAAGGAGATGGGACTGGATAAGTATGAGAATATCAAACTGGTGGAGTATATCTACGATATGCCCTATCAGATGGCGGCGGCGGATCTGATTATCTGCCGTGCCGGCGCCATGACAATTTCCGAGCTGGCGATCTCCGGCAAATGTGCGGTCTTTATCCCCTCGCCCAATGTGACGGATAATCATCAGTATAAGAATGCCAAGGTGCTGGTGGATGCCGGCGCAGCTGCGCTCTTTGAGGAGCGGGAACTGGAGCCTACGGAAGCAGCACCGCTGACACAGTGCGTCAGTGAACTGCTCAGTGATGCAGGCACGGAACGCCGGAAGTCCATGGAAAAAGCGATCCGTGATTTTGCCGTCACGGATGCCAATAAGCGAATTTATCTGGATCTGCTGGATCTGGTAAAGAACAAAAAGAACTGATTTCCCACAAGGGACAGGAAAGGAGGCGATGCGTATGAACACCGCCGAGAAATTCGGCGTATTCGGTGTACAGGCGCGGGCAAGAAGGTATGACGCAATGCATGTGCGCCCCCGTGCTCCCGCTCAGACCGATGGGGAAGACGCGATTCCTCTGCGCACTCGCCGACCGGCAGGAAAGTCACCGCCGATGCGCTCTGCGGAGATGCAGAGTACAGCAGGATCCGGCGGCGCATACCGCGTCAGACAGGCTGCACAGCGCGCACAGGCGCGTGCAGAGGCACAGCGCAGTGCAGCAGGCTATGCCGAAACAAATGCGTCGGGACGGCGCCGGAGAGGGCGTACAGTGCCCGAGGATCGCCGCCGATGGCGTGCAGATCCGGACTCTGCACATAATACCGATGCGATTTTCGACGCGCAGGACCGTCCCGAAGCCTATCGGCTGGCGCGGAAACGGATGCTTACCCACCGGGGAAAGCTGTCTCTGCTGATCGCCGCTTTGATGGTACTGCTGATCGCATTCGTGGCTCTGCCGGTGTACAAGCTGATCTTCGTTGTGGAAGAGATCCGCGTGGAGGGAAGCACCGTGTATTCCGATGAGGAGATCATGACGGCATCCGGCGTAGTGCCCGGGATCAATCTGTACTCCTTCAGTTCCCGCACCGCGGAGGAAAATCTTACTCTGCGCTGTCCCTACATACGGACGCTGGATGTTAACCGCACCATGCCCGATGCGGTACACTTCACCGTATCCGAGGATACCGCTGTATTCTGCGCGGAGATCTACGGCGAAATGTGGGCGCTCTCCGGTACGCTTCGCGTGCTGGAACGGACAGATCCGGCTTCCGCATCGGCGGACGGACTGATCCGGCTTCTTCTGCCGGAAGTGCAGAGAGCTCTCGGCGGCCGTGTTCTGGATTTTGGCGATGAGCGGAGCACCATGCGTATCCGTGAGATTTTGGAAACGGTTCAGAAGTCCGCCATCTGCCCGTCCATTACCTGCGTGGATCTGCGTAATCTCAGAGAGCTGCATATGGTCAGCCGCGGCGTTTATCTGCTTGATTTCGGCGGTGCGGATGATGTGGCGCTGAAACTGCGGGTGGCATATGCCGTCCTGGCAGACCCGCTCTTTGACGGGACGATAAAAGCAGAGCTTGATCTGACGGCGTCCGGCTCCACCAGCGTCGTCTTCGATGACCAGTTGGATTTTGAGGGGCTTGATTAGGCTTGCGCATAATTTGGCGTCTGCCGAAATCCGGCTTTGACCGGGATTTGCCCATTGGAAGCGTGTTTTCAGGAAAAAATCCAAAAAAATTTCAGAAAATTCATCAAAACATATTGCAAAATTCTGAAATAAAGGTTATCATATAATAGTATAAGACAATTGCCGCACTATGCCTTGCGGCTTTGGATGTGTCAGCCTTTATTCAATTAATCAGAACAGCAAAACGGAGGATATAGAAATGCCATTTGAACTTGATGACAACTATGAAAGCGGCGTGAATATTAAGGTAATCGGCGTCGGCGGCGGCGGAAACAATGCAGTCAACCGCATGATTTCTTCCAGCATCCGCGGAGTGGATTACATCGCCATCAATACGGACAAGCAGGCTCTTGCCAAGTCCAGCGCACAGCATAAGATTCCGATCGGTGAGAAAATCACCAAGGGTCACGGTGCAGGCGCCAACCCTGAGGTTGGTGCACGTGCAGCCGAGGAAAGTATCGAGGAGATCAGAAACGCCATCAGCGGCGCGGACATGGTCTTCATTACCGCCGGTATGGGCGGCGGCACCGGCACCGGTGCAGCTCCCGTTGTGGCCAAGATCGCGCAGGAAATGGGCATCCTGACCATCGGTATCGTTACCAAGCCCTTCGCATTCGAGGGTAAGAAGAGAATGGAACAGGCAGAAGCCGGTATCCGCAGCTTCCGCGAATTTGTTGATTCTCTGGTTATCATCCCCAATGAGCGTCTGAAACAGGTCACCGAGACCCGCATCACGCTGATCAACGCATTTGAAATCGCTGACGGCGTGCTGAGCCACGGTGTACAGAGCATTTCCGATACCATCAATAAGCCCGGTTATATCAACCTGGATTTCGCTGACGTTACTTCCGTTATGCAGAATGCAGGCTATGCACACATGGGCGTTGGCGAAGGAAGCGGTAAGGAAAAGGCAGAGGTTGCCGCCAAGGCAGCTATCTCCAGCCCGCTGCTTGAGACCACCATCTCCGGCGCACAGGGTATCCTTGTCAATATCACCGCAGCTCCCGATATCGGAATGGATGAGATCGACATCGCGTCCAGCATGATTCAGGCTGAGGCTGATCCCGATGCAAACGTAATCTGGGGTGTGATCTTCGATCCCGATCTGGAAGATAAGATGAAGATCACCATCATCGCTACCGGTTTCGAGAATAAGGCTGAACAGGATACTGAAAACGTTTCTGCAGCAGCGGCAGCTCCCGCCGAGGAGAAAAAGCCTGCAGAGCAGGCAGAAGAGGGCGAGCCGCCGATCACGGATGAAGAATTCAGCGAGATCATCAATATGCTGAAGAAGAACCGCAAGACCGAGGCACAGCCCAAGAATAACGGAGGCTTCGGCGGACTCTACTGATCCCGCCGTGCTCCATGCATTGCAAAATGAACCACCGGAAGATTTTCTGCGGAAAACCTTCCGGTGTTTTTTACGCTTATATTAAATTAAAAACTATTGCAAATAATGTAAAAATATGCTACAATAACAACCAGTCTGAATAAACCGGAGGAGAAAATGATTCGACGCTTCATACGCTATTATAAACCCCATATGCGGCTGTTTTACGCCGATCTTGCGTGCGCACTGCTTTTGTCCCTATGCGATCTGGTGTACCCGATGATCACGCGGAAAATGATCAACGATTTTATTCCCGACCGCGCACTGAAACTGCTGGTGATTGCCGCAGGTGCTCTGCTCGCGATCTACCTGATCAAAATGGGACTGAACTATTTTATTCAGTATTACGGACATCTTGTCGGTGTACGGATGCAGGCGGATATGCGCCGGGATGTGTTCGATCATCTGCAGCGCTTGCCGCTGACGTACTTTGATAACAACAAAACCGGCACCATCATGTCCCGTATCACCAGTGACCTGATGGACGTCTCCGAACTTGCCCACCACGGTCCGGAAGATCTGTTTATCTCTGCCGTGATGCTGATCGGTTCCTTCTGCATGATGGCATCCATCCATCTGCCCCTGACCCTGATCGTTTTCATCTGTGTGCCGGCAATGGTCATTTTCTCGTCCAAAAAAAGGCATAAAATGGACAGCGCATTCACGGAAACCCGTGTGGAACTGGGTGAGATCAACGCCAATCTGGAGAACAGCATCTCCGGCATCCGCGTTTCCAAGGCGTATACCAACCGTGATTTTGAAAATAAAAATTTCGATGCGGGCAACGGACGTTTTGTGAAGGCGCGCTCCTATGCCTTCAAAGTCATGGGCGAATTCTCCTCCGGTACTACCTTTATCGGAGACGCGCTGAATGTGCTGCTGTATCTCTCCGGCGGTATTTTCGTTTTCTACGGACAGATCAGCGTCGGTGACTTTGCCGCATTCCTGCTCTATATCAGTGTGTTCATGAACCCGATCCGCCGTCTGGTCGGCTTTATTGAGCAGTATCAGAACGGTATGACCGGTTTCCGCCGTTTCCTTGAGATTATGGATTATCCGCCGGAAGAGGACAGTACCGATGCCGCTGAGATGGGCGAGGTCAAGGGCGAGATCGTATTCGATCACGTGCATTTTGCCTACGAAGATCAGAAAACGGTGCTGGATGACCTGTCTTTCCGTCTGGAAGCAGGCAGAACGCTGGCACTTGTCGGACCCTCCGGCGGCGGAAAAACCACGATCTGTCATCTGATTCCCCGCTTTTATGAGCTTGCCGGCGGATCCATCACCATCGACGGCGCGGATATCCGCGATGTGACCCGCGCATCCCTGCGGAAGAATATCGGTATCGTGGCACAGGATGTTTTCCTGTTCAACGCATCCATTTATGAAAATATCGCCTACGGCTGTCCCGGCGCTTCCCGGGAGGAAGTGGAGGAAGCGGCGAAGCGAGCCAATATCCATGAGTACATCCAGACGATGCCTGACGGATATAATACCATCGTGGGTGAGCGCGGTCTGAAGTTGTCCGGCGGTCAGAAACAGCGTGTGGCAATCGCCCGTGTATTCCTGAAAAATCCCCCGATCCTGATTCTGGACGAGGCAACCTCCGCTCTGGATAACGCAACGGAGCTGATGATTCAGCACAGCCTGGAAGAGTTGTGCAAAGGACGCACTACGGTGATCGTGGCGCATCGACTGACGACCGTGCGCAATGCGGATGAGATTCTCGTCGTTACCGATACCGGTATCGCCGAGCGCGGCAATCATGAGCAGCTGCTGGCGAAAGGCGGCATCTACGCCGATCTGTGGAACGGTGTGCAGACGGCAAACTGAAAAAAGAATACCGGCTCAAAAAGAGAAGCCGCCGCATATGCGGCGGCTTTTTTTGCGGTTCAATACAGCTGCTGGATGCTGCTGAGAAGAATCGAGTCTGAAGATTCCGTACAGATTATTTCTACAAAACTTCATCCATATATTGCAATTTCATCTATAATGTGGTATTATAGTATGCGAACAGAATGATGGATATCTGGATAATACGCAGGTACTTATCTGCGCTTTTTGTGAACGATAACTGCTGCGGAAGCAGACACAAGTGCTGCGAATGCAGAAATGAGTCCTGCATCAGCCGTTGCGGGAGCTGTTCCGGGAGTTGTTGCCGGAGTTGTCACAGGAGCGGATGCCTTGGCTTCCTTGAGCACAAGAGCGAGGGATCCCATCTCTTCTGCTACCCACTTGTTTCCGGTGGTGGAGTCGGTGCGGATATGTGTTGTGCCGTCACCGCAGTCGGTGTACACGATGAAAATGGGAAGCATATATCCGTCGCCGATCTTGGCACGTTCGCCGGTCATGTTGAACACCTTGGAGCCTTCGTTCGCTCTGCCGGCACCGTTGACACACAGCTTGTCCCAGGGAATTGTGATCTCGCACTGGTAATTCAGACCGGATGCACTGTACTTACTGCAGTAGCCTTTGATGGCAGAACTTACATCAGTACTCTGCTTGCCGTTTTCAGCGGACTGGAATGCATCGCCGTGGACAACAGGCTGTCCGTCTGCATTGAATCCGACACAGTAAATCAGCGGATGTGTACCATTGATCATGCTGCCGGGGTTGAAACCGAGCTGAACAGAGTCACCCTGACCGAACGGGCATTTGCCGCTTCCGGGTTCAGGAAGTTTTGCCTGAGAGTCGGAGGTGTCGTTTTCAACGGTGATGCCGATGTACAGATTGGTTTTATCCCATGTATAGTAGAATTTGAGAATCTGCTTTGCCCAGGTCTTTTTGGTCCAGGTACCCTCAGTGTTTTTGCCTGAGCCATCGAGAACGATCGGCGCGTTGCCGGCATATTCTGCCTGCGTGACCTTACCGTCCATGACAGGTGCTTTGGTTGTGTTGAGAATCTCGTACTTGATGTCGCCGATTGATGCACTTACGCTTGTGGCAAGAAGAGTTGCAAGCATAAGTCCGGTGGTGATTCCTGCAAGGATTCTTTTCATAATGGATCTCCTTAATTGATTTTTTTTGAACCGCTTTCCTCGACTCTTTCATTATTATAGCGGAACAAAGCAGTGTTTTCAATTGATTATTTTATCCCGATATTGATATATATTGACATTGTAGGCAAAGCGTGGTGGAAATAAATGGAGTATACAGAGACATTCAATCGGCTTTTAACGGAGCATGCATTCGATCAGTGGAAGCGTGATTTCAGTGACAACCGCATGACAGAGGCGTATCTGGCAGAATTTCTGCCAATCGAACAGTTCCTGAAAACCTGCTGGCTCAATGAAGTTCACGGATATTTTTGGGATGAATCCGATCTGAGTGAGGAAAAGCATAATTTCCGTGCCAGAAACCAGAGGGAAAATATCCGCGTATTCCGTCATTTCCGGTATGACCGGCATCCCCTGCATGCGCACGATCATTTTCAGTTGGTCTACGATTTATCAGGGAACGCGGAGATCGGAACAGATGCGGAGCGAATCGGGCTGCAGCCCGGAGATTTCTGTATCCTTGCACCCGGATTTCGCCACCGCATCAATGCGTTTGCGGATGATATTTCTTTGATCAAATTTTATATCCGCAGTTCAACCTTTGAAAATGTTTTTCTGCGTTGGCTGGAAGAAAATAATATTCTGTCGGATTTCTTCCGACGGGTGCTCTATGAAAGCAAGACAGGACGGTATCTGGTGTTCCGGACGAAGGGGGACACTGTAATGCGGGAACTGATGCTGGATATGTATCGCGAATTTATGGAAGGACGTCTGTATGCCAACATTATTGTGGAGGGAAGACTGACAGAGTATTTCTGTCGGCTTGTGCGGGATTATTCCGGAGATGTAATTGCCAGCAGCGGTGAAGGAAAAGCCCACAATGTAAGTACGGTTATCAAATATATTATTGATCATCATGACAAAGTGACACTCGATGATCTGTCAGAGACGGTCGGGTATTCCAAAACCTATCTGTGCCGTCTCCTGAAGCAGTCTACAGGCAGAACATATACACAGATTCTCAATACTGCCCGCATTGATGCGGCAGTCAGTATGCTCAGACAGACAACACTTCCGATAAGAGAAATTTCCGAACGTGTCGGTTACAACAATATGGAGCATTTTTACCGTACCTTTCATGCCCTGCGCGGTATGACGCCGAAGGAGTGCCGGGAAAAGTACGAAGTCATCTGACATCACCGGATTCTGTTATAAGAACCGCTGTACTTTGGTACAGCGGTTCTTATAATTGTGTGAGGACGGATGGGAAATTTCTTTTTCCCCTTGACAAAACGGTCTAACGGTGTTAAACTATACGTGTGAGTTTAATACCGTTAAACCAAAAATGAGGAGGGAAAAATGGAACCTTTACGTTTTGATTCCATGGAATTCCGCTTTGCCTGTCTGATCTGGGAGCGGGCACCGATTTCGTCCGGTGATCTTGTGCCGCTGTGCGGAGAAGTATTTGGCTGGAAGAAATCCACGATGTACACGATGCTTCGCCGGCTGTGCCAGCGGGGACTGTTCCGTAATGAGAACGGGAGCGTGCATGTACAGATCACCAGGGAGGAATTCGAGAGCCGGCAGAGCGAGCAGTTTGTGAAAGAATCTTTCGACGGATCACTGCCCCGGTTCCTCGCCGCATTCTGTGCGCATAAGCCGCTGTCGGAGGAGGAAATCGATGAGCTGCGCGCGTTGATCGATGCACAGAGGAGGAAATGATGGGACATATGTCAATGATTCTGGAAAATGCACTGCAGGAGGCGTTTCTGTACATCCTCAACCGTAGTATCGGCGGTGCATTTGTGATTCTTCTTGTGATGCTTGCCCGGCTGCTTCTGCGGCGTGCGCCGCGGAAACTGATGATGATTCTGTGGGCTGCCGCCGCACTGAGACTGCTTCTGCCGTTCAGCATTGCGAGCACATACAGCCCTGTGCCTGTTACGGCGGATCCTGTACCGTCCGATATCGGTATGATGCTTACGCCCGAGATCGATACAGGCATCACATCGGCGGATAACGCAGTGAATGCACTTCTGCCTCCGCCGGATCCCACGGGATTGACCAGTGTCAATCCCATGCAGATCGTGATCTTTGCCTCATCCGTGCTGTGGCTGATCGGAGTAATTCTTTTTGCAGCAGCTGATGGGATTTCGCTGTATCTTCTTCGCCGCCGTCTGCGGCATGCAGAGAATCTCGACGATGGGATATGGCGGTGTTCGTCTGTCTCCTCGCCCTTTGTCTGGGGCATAATCCGACCGGGGATCTATCTGCCTGCTGAAACATCTGAGGAGGCTCTTCCGTATATTCTGGCGCATGAGCGGATGCACATCCGTCGGGGGGATATGCTGTGGAAAGCGCTGGGATGCGTGATCCTGACACTTCATTGGTTCAATCCCCTTGTGTGGCTGGCATTTCACTTTTTCGCAGCGGATATGGAGACGGCCTGCGATGAAGCCGTTCTGCGGGAGGCGGAGGATGACATCCGCATTGCCTACAGTGAAGCGCTTCTCTCCGTTGCCGCAGGCAGGAAAATCCATACGGCTTTCCCGCCTGCGTTCGGTGAAAGCAATCCGAAGCGCCGCATCCGGGATGTGCTGGCATACAGGAATCCGTCCGGGACTGTGTTGATTCCCGCGGTACTGATCACCGTCGTCATATGCATCGGATGTGCATTCAGCCGCAGTGCGGAGGAGGTGCTTCCCTCTGGACTGACGGATACGGAAACCGAATACGCAGTTGTATTTCCGGCGTACAGCGATATACGTACTCCGGCAAACGTGACGTTCTGTGCGGAAACCGCTCCGTTTACCGTGTCGGTGACTCTGCCGGCGGGATGGTCAATAGGTGCGCCGCAGACCTATACTGCGCCGCTGTTTTCGCCGCTCGCCTCGCTTCTGTCCCCGCTGTGTATTTACGAAAACGGAGAAAGAATCGGTTCCATCGGTTTTTATCCTATTGAAAATGATCTGAGCGGTGATGGTGGTAATGAACATTTTATCGCTTTTCACCGGCTGATGATGGGAAATGCGACCTATTGGGACAGCGAATCCTGGAAACTGATTCGTGAAGACGGCAGTATGAAAGCGGGATACTGTACGATACAGCGCCGTCTGGATGCCTGGAATTCCGATGCGGCGGTCGGCATGATGGGTGCGGCGATGCCTGTCTTTACTTCGGCGGGAATCGGTGTGTATGATACGGAAAAAATGGTTATGGCTGCACTGGAAGTGGAACCGCGGCTCATACTGCAGGAGGATGGGAACTGGCGTGCGGAGGAACGGATAAGCACGGCACAGCTGGAGGAGATCGCGGCAAGCCTTACGATTACTCCGGGCGGCGAGCAGACGGAATGGAATGTCCCGCGGACGCAGTATGCCCAGATTACCTTCCCAGCCTATCAGGGCGGACGCACGGCTGCGAACGCTTCCATATATGATACTGCTCCGTTTACGCTGACTATGGAACTCCCGCTGGGATGGAAACTGCTGATTCCCGGCGCAGATGCGCAGACGGCGGACCTTCCGTTTACGCCGGTGACAATCCGATGGGGGAATGAGACGATTGCTTCTGTGGGATTTATGACGTTCCGGATGTACGAGGGTATCACGCCGCAGGATGACGGCTTCTATCGGATGGTGTACAACCAGCTGATGAGTAATCTGGTGACGTGGGATAAGGACTACACGCCGATCGAATCCACAAGAACGGAGACATTCTGCGCCGCCACCTGCAGGATTCTCTCGTCTGTTCCCGAGGAGGGAGTTCCCGCCGCAGGATGGAAGCGGACGGAGACGGAAGGCATCCTCGCCTACGATACAGAACTCGGTGTGTATATCGCCATGTCTTTCCGTGAAAATGCGGTGGATGAAGAAACCTGGCAGTCGATTGCCGCCAGTATCCGGCTCGCGCCGCATGAAGAATGAGAAAAAGGGGCTGCTGCAAATATGGGAATTATCCCCATATTTGCAGCAGCCCGCCCGTAATGTCCCCATGAAATGGGGGCATTACGGGAAATTCCGTAGGAATTTGTGGCGAGCGTTTCCGTTTTTTGCCCATGAACGGGCAAAAATGACCGTGTAAACGGTCAAGGAAAACTCGCGGAGGTGTTGCATTTATTAAATGCAACACCTCCTTTCATTATACTTCCGTATATGCGCAGAGCAGATCAAAGGTGCTCTTTACCGCATCAACATGGGAACGTTCATATCCGTGGGAGGCATATACGCCGGGACCGATCAGCGCGTGTTTTACATCAAAGGTGCGTATAGCATACGAACAGTCGGAGGAATAATGCGGATACACATCCACCGCGTGACCGATGCCTTTCTCTTCGGCAAGGGATATCAGACGGCAGGTCATCTCGTAATTATAGGGACCGCTGCTGTCTTTCGGACAGATGGAGACTTCCTTTTCCGTGCACTGCAGTTCGTCACCCACGCAGCCCATATCCACGCCGAGAATTTCCGTTACGCCGGCGGGCATTGTGGCGGATGCACCGTGCCCTTCTTCTTCGTATACCGTCAGGTGAAGCCAGATCTGCCGCTCGGGGATGATTTTTTCTTCTTTCAGATAGGAGGCAAAGCCGAGCAGGATCGCCGCACTCAGTTTATCATCGAGAAAGCGGCTCTTGATGTAACCGGATTTTGTGATCACCGTGCGAGGCTCGACGCAGACAAAGCAGCCGGTGTCAATGCCCAGTGCACGGACTTCATCAGCAGAATGCACATCCTCATCCAGTACACACTCTATGGTGTCGTAGGTGCGCTGGGTGCTGCGGTAACTGCCGTTTACATGCATGGACGCATTCACAAGCTGGATCGTACCCTCGTACACGTCACCGCGTCTTGTATATACGCGTACGGATTCCGTTTCGATATTGTTCGGCTCAAGACCGCCGACGGGGGACAGTTTCAGTCGACCGTTGTCCTTGACCCGGGAGACCATGCCGCCGAGGGTATCGATGTGCGCCGAGAGGATCAGACCATTTTCAGCATCTTTGCCGCCGAGACAGCAGAGCACACCGCCCTTGCGGGTAAGTGTGGGCTCATAGCCCATGCCGCGAAGGGCATCCAACGAAAAATCGACGGCTTTCTTTGTAAATCCCACAGGACTGTCCTGTGCGAGAATGCCGCGAAGAAGGTCGAGCGTTTTGTTCAGTAAGGATTCAGTCATGGTGTTCTCCTTTGATTTATATTTTCTGATACAGAGTGCCTTTTCCGTAAAGAATCGGTTTCCAGCCTTCCGGCTGCGATTCCGCATCACCGTAAATATACAGATAACTTTCGCTCTCGTATACGACAGACCCGAGGGAGCCCCGCAGGCGTACGCCCGCATCCGTGTAAACCTGTCTCAATTCGGCAGGGGAGATGCCGCCGTTTTCCGCCGTGATGATCAGGCTGGCGCAGGGACAACTGTCGATGGCTTTCCGCAGGGCATCCGTCATCTCCGGCACAAGGAAAATACACAGCTTATAACGCGCAGCGACAGCGGCAAAATCGCCGATCAGCCAGGCATCGTAAGATGCGCCGACTGCACCGAGGGCGCGGCGGACGGTGTAAATGAAGTGGTTGGGCGCACCGCCGTCATTGGCGCGTTCGTCAATGAACACAGCGGTCTGGGCGGTGCCGGCACGGGGCAGGAAAAGGGAATCTGCGGCGATCTGCTGCATCTTTCTGAACTGTGCATGAAAATCCTCGCCGTCATACCAGCCGCCCCACATATCAAACCACCACATGGCGTGACCGTGCGTCAGCGCCCGGGCGAAATGCATCCGGATGATCTCCAGCGAATCCTCCCGGCAGGGACCGTACCATATGGGTTTCGTGTAATTGGGCAGATCCCACGGAGCGGCAGCGTGATCCGTGCGGGTATCGTTTTCCGCAAAGTACAGCTTGCCGTGATGCTTGATGGAGTCGATTGCAGTCATGTTGGGATGATCCTGCCCCAGGGGACGGGTATCCATATAGGAAACAGGGGAACAGATAAAATCCACGTTTGGCGAGCGCAGCAGATCCTCCATGGCGTTGTGGGCATAAGTCCGGGGCGCGCATTCAAAGGAATAACCGTAAAACGCGCCGACCACCAGCCGGTGATCCGTCAGTTCTTTCACAAGTGAGGCGAAACGGTCAATGCGCTGCACAATTGTGCGGGAAAGATAGTGATAATATTCCGCTTCCGTATCAGCGTATTCACCGCGCAGGACAGCCCGGGCAAATCCCTCCCGGGATCGTTTGCCGACAGATCCCTGCCCGTCCAGCGGGAACCACTCCTCCGTGTTGCCCGCGGCGATCTGATAACCTATAATGTGATCGGCATAGGGCTGCGCGGACATGTGGGCAATAAAACGGCGCAGAAGCCGCTCGGTCTCGTCTGCCCATATATCGGAAGAAAAGCAGACACGGCGGCGCGGTTCATGAAATGCGCTGTCGCACAGCTCATCCGGATGGTCGAGCTCCCACTGTCTGGGCAGATTGACGTTGACCCGCGGGAAGATCATCGCATCCGGCACCGCATCCAGCAGACGGTTGATCTCCCTGTCCGCGGCGGCGAAATTGTCACCGTTTTCAAAGATTCCTTCGTAGAATACGGGAGTCTGTCCATTTTCATTGATCGGCTGTGCGGCGAAAAACAGCGGTACGGAGAAGAGACGCATGCCGTCCGCGGCAAAATCCGCGTAGCGGTTTTTATCGGTGAAATAGGTGATGTACGCCATCTGCGGGACAGGCGATCCGTTTACAAACAGTGTCGGTACGCCACCAAGGGGCGCAATATGGGATGTAATCATATATTCTCCTCACACATTCGGCGGCAGAATAGTCTGCATGCCGCTCAGATGCGCATCGTAGCTTGCCCCCTCAAGCCGCAGGGAATCCCCTTCGGCGATGATCGTGGTGACGGATGCGTTGGATACCCAGGAAATATCCTTCATGGCATCCAGTGAATCCGCCGTGACGGCGCACATGAGAGAGCGGATCGCCACTCCGTGGGAAGCTATGGCAACGGTTTTTCCTTCATTTTCATCGGCGATTTTCTTTACCGCGCGGAGTACACGTGCCTGTAATTCCGCACAGCTTTCACCGCCCGTGCAGACGGCGTTTCCGATATCGAAACGCCATTTCTGATAGGCATCTCCGCCGTTTCCCACAAGATAATCGAAGGTTTTACCCTCCCAGTCACCTGCGAAAATTTCCCGCAGATCGGGGCAGGGAATTACATCCAGTCCGATGCGGTCGGCGATGATGCGTGCGGTCTGAAAAGCACGGTCAAGATCACTGGAATAAACGGCATCCACCCGGTAAGCTGATGCGATATACGCAGCGGCGGCCTGTGCCTGCTTTATCCCCAAAGGAGAAAGCGGGACATTGTAATGTCCCGCAAAAATATTATCCAGGTTGGCTGTGCTCTGACCGTGACGGATAATGAGCAGTCTGGTCATTTATGCCTCCACAGTCTTGCAGGCAACGAGATTTGTACCCGGCTCGATAAAATCGGCGATGATCACGTCTCCTCGCTTTACGGGAGCGGAAACGGAGGTCTTCTCTGCAATCTCCATAGCGGCAAAGAGGGATTCCTTCGGAATCGGTTTGTCTGTCTTGACCGGCAGGCGGTGCTCGACGGAGTTTTCCAGTGCCACCGTGGTGGTCAGGGTGCGGACGGGATGGGTCAGCTCGCTTTCCGCATATTTCTTGCCGCGGGGACAGGTGTTGCCCGTGACGGACAGAATAGTGCCGTTTTCATCCAGCGTGACCTCAACGGGGCATCCCGCGGGACACACGACGCAGGTGAGTTTTTTTACGGTAGTCATATTACATCTCCTCCAGCATCAGCTGAATTTCCTTTGCTCCGTTTGCCGCCAGTCCGGACAGAACTTCGGCGGACAGCTCCAGACTCTCCATTTCACCGGGTGCAACGGCGGTCTTGGTGCGCTTTACCAGAACATTGCCGCTGTCGTCGGCGGCGATGAGACGAACCTTTTTGCGGGGCGTATCCACGCGGAAGAAGAGACGGACTTTGTCCGTACCCTCGCCGATCTCCACACGCTGGGGAACGCTGTATCGCACACCGAATCCCGTTTTAACAGGGAGAACGCACTTGGCAGTTTCCGCTTCACCGAGAATCCGTGCGGCGGCAGCACGGCCTGCCAGCTCCGCTTCTTCGGAAACGAAGTCTACCAGATCGTGTACGTGGAGCGCATTGCCGCAGGCGTAGATGCCGGGGACGGAGGTTTCGCGATCCTGATTGACGGACGCACCGCTGGTGACGCGATCCATCTCAATTGCCGCACCGCGGGTCAGCTCATTCTCGGGGATCAGACCGACGGAGAGAAGCAGGGTGTCGCATTCGATGTACTGCTCCGTGCCGGGGATGGGACGGCGTCCGTTTGCTTCATCCACAGCGGCGATGGTAACGCCGGTGACGCGATCTTTGCCGTGGATTTCCGTAACGGTGTGGGACAGATGCAGCGGAATGCCGAAGTCATCCAGACACTGCACGATATTACGTGCCAGACCGCCGGAGTAGGGCATAATCTCGCATACGCAGAGAACCTTGGCACCTTCCAGTGTCATGCGGCGTGCCATGATCAGTCCGATATCGCCGGAGCCGAGGATGACAACCTTTTTGCCGGGCATAAAGCCCTCAACATTGACATATCTCTGGGCACAGCCGGCAGTGTAAACGCCTGCCGGACGGGTGCCGGGAATGCAGAGTGCGCCGCGGGTGCGCTCACGGCAGCCCATGGCGAGGATGATTGCCTCAGCCTGCAGGCGGACGAATCCGGTGGAGGGGGAGACAAAGGAGATCTCGCGGCTGTCCGTCAGGGAGAGCACCATGGCATCTGTGACAATCTCAATGCCGCGTTCGCGGACCATGTCGATGTATCTGCCCGCATATTCGGGACCGGACAGTTCCTCGCCGAAGCGATGGAGACCGAAGCCGGCGTGGATGCACTGGTTCAGAATACCGCCCGGCTCGCGGTCGCGTTCCAGAATCAGAATCTCTTCTGCCGGCAGACCAGCGTCAAACGCGGCAGCCGCGGCAGCCAGACCGGCGGGACCGCCGCCGATGATGATCAGTTTCTTATTCATGCTCATGCCTCCTCTTCGTCGCGGTCATAGACCAGCCAGCTGGACTTGCCGCTCTTGCCGATATGATCCAGAGAGGTCTCCTGCTCGTCAGCCAGAAGTACTGCCGCACGGGGAGAACAGAATCCGCCCTGACAGCGGCCCATACCCGCTCTTGTGCGGCGCTTGAGCATATCCAGATCCTTTGCGGGAACGGGAGAGCGCATCGCGTCCTTCAGATCGCCTTCCGTTACGGTTTCGCAGCGGCAGATGATACGGCCGTAGGCAGGATCGCGGAGAATTGCCTGTGCGCGCTCTTCATCGGTCATATGTGCAAACGGCTTGGGGTTTCCGTCACGACGACGGGTGGGGATATAATCACTCTTCTTTTCAAGAACCAGACCGTCCTGCGCCAGAAGCTCAACAATATATTCCGCCGTAGCGGGAGAGGATGCCAGACCGGGAGATTCCACGCCGACAGCGTGGATCACGCCGCTCAGCTGCTCGGAAATGCAGATGTGGAAATCGTGGGTGGAAGGCGTAGCGCGGACACCGGCAAAGTTGGTGATGGAGTTGCGCTGACTCACGGTGGGGATCAGCCGGAGTGCACCGGTCATGATCTCGCTGAGACCGTCAGCGGTAACGGATACGTCATCCGCGTCGGCAATTTCGTTGGCGTTGGGACCGACGAGAAGATTTCCGTCCACGGTCTGCGCAACGAGAATGCCTTTGCCCTTGGGAGAGGGAGCCACAAAGAGAGTGGAATTGACCGTATTGCCCACGCTCTTGTCCATAACAATATATTCGCCGCGGCGGGGGATAATGGTGACGGGGAAATCGTGCTCGCCCAGAATGCCTGCCACTTCGGCGGAATGAACGCCGGCGGCATTGACGATGCGGCGGGCGGCGATAGTTTCCTTGCCGTCCGAGACATAGTAAACATCCCCTGCACGGGAGACATCGCTTACGGGAAAATCAAAATAGAACTTGACGCCGTTGGTTGCGGCATTCTCTGCGGCGGCAATAGCCAGTCCGTAGGGACATACGATGCCCGCCGTGGGTGCCCAGAGAGACCCGACCGCTTCGGGGGAAATGTTCGGCTCCATCTCTCTCAGCTCAGCCTGTGAGAGAATCTTCATATCCGGCACGCCGTTTTTGACACCGCGCTCATAGAGATCACGCAGGGTTGCCATGTCATCCTCGTCAAAGGCAACAACGTGGGAACCGCAGCGCTTATAGGATACGCCGAGTGCGGCGCATGCCTCTTCCATCATGGCACAGCCGCGTACATTCAGACGTGCTTTCATCGTGCCGGGAACACAGTCATAACCGGCATGAACGATCGCGGAGTTGGCTTTTGTGGCGCCCCATGCCACATCCGATCCGGCTTCCGCTACGGCGACGGAACAGCCGTATGCGGAGAGTGCGCGGGCAGTCATGGTGCCGGTGATGCCGGCGCCGATGATCAGTACATCGTATATCATATCACACTTCCGTTGATCACACAGATTTACAGGCGAAAAAGCCCGTATATTCATAATTATATCACATCTTTTCCGAATTTACAAGCGGGGAGCTATAGGCGGATGTGACAAAAAAATCACTTTACGGCAGGGAATAATGGGGAGAATCTTCAGCAGCGGAAAACTGTGCCGTTTTTTATTCGGATTCGGTGCATAAACGTATTGTAATTTCTACATATGTATGATATAATGATAAAAATAGCTTTCGGTTTCGTACGGAAGCAAAAATGACGGAGGTGCCGGAATTCCGGAGAACAAGATGAACAACGAAATGACGAAGAATCCCGCAGAGGAGGCGGTCCATCCCGCTCTCGCCCAGACCCGTGCCCTGATCGCCGAAGTGGAAAAAGTGATCGTGGGTAAGCACACGGAGGTTGTCCTTCTGGTAACCGCATTGCTTGCAGGCGGTCATGTCCTGATTGAGGATGTGCCCGGCGTAGGCAAAACATCCCTCGCGTCCACACTGGCAAAGGCAGCCGGTCTGGATTTTCGCCGCGCTCAGTTCACCCCCGACGTTATGGCATCCGACATCACCGGCTTCAATATCTATAACCGCTCCAGCGAGCAGTTCGAATTCCGCGAGGGTCTGGTCATGACCAATATCCTTCTGGCGGATGAGATCAACCGTGCATCTCCGAAGACCCAGTCCAGCCTGCTTGAGGCGATGGAAGAGAACCGCGTTTCCGTGGACGGCGTCAGCTACAGCGTGCCGGATCCTTTCATGGTCATTGCCACCCAGAACCCCAGCGGCTACGTAGGT
>SVTS01000065.1 GCA_015063645.1 Oscillospiraceae bacterium
CAGATCACCGGAAGCGATCACTGCCCGGTGGGTATTGAACTTGCATGACGAGGGAGGAGCTTAAACTCCGGCAGATGACAAATCAGCATCTGCTTACGCCGGTCAGAACGCTATGCGCGGTGCGGGATCTATGCGGTGTGCAGGCGCAGTTTATGTCGAATGCCATGCATGCGCTGAAAATCCGCTGTTATGATTTCGATGCGCAGAATACGGCGGGGCTTGTGAAGAACTGGACGATCCGCGGTACGGTGCATGTATTTGCTGAGGCGGATCTGCCGCTGTTCGTGCGCTGCTGTGAAGGACGGGATTACCGCCGGAATGACTGGCGGGGGTATACGTTCTGGAATCAGCGGGATAAATGGGCACTGACACCCGAAAGACAGACATTCTTTGCCGACAGTATCGTCTCTGCCGTGGCGGAGAAATCGCGGAGCAGGGAAGAACTGAAGCAGATCTGCCGCGATATCGGTATGAATGAAGCGGAAGAGAGCAGTATGTTCGACTCCTGGGGCGGCGGCATCAGAGAACTGTGCGAGCGGGGATTTATCCATTATGCCGTGCAGGAGGAGAAGGTCTTTGCACTCACGCCTGCCTATACGCCCATGGAGGAGGAGGCTGCCCGGCTGGAAATTGCCCGGCGGTATTTCACCCATTTCGCCCCGGCAGCGATCCATGACGCGATGTATTTCCTCGGCGCAAAACAGCGCGAGGTGAAATCCTGGCTGGAAAATCTGCCCGTGAGGAGCACGGAGTGCGAGGGGAAAACGTACTATTACATCGAAAATGGTATAGCATACACGCAGGATATTCCGCTGTGCGTATTTCTGGCGGGATTTGATCCGCTGATGCTGGGGTATCAGAAAAAGGAAAGTCTGTATCTGCCGGATATCCATCTGCGGAAAATATTCAATCTGGCAGGTATTGTGATGCCCGCGGTTCTGCTGCGGGGCAATGTAGTGGGAAGATGGAAAAAGAAGCAGACCCGCCTGACGGTGGAACTGTTTGAAACACTGAGTACATCGGATCGGAATCTGATTGCCGACAGTGCCGCCGCACTGTGGGAGGATCTGAGAAAGGTGGAATTTGCATGACGAGGGTCATTTTCAAAAATCCCGGTGAGGTTGCGGATGAGCTGCTGGCATTCGCCGTGATCATGGCGCGCATGGACGGACGGTGGATCTTCTGCCGGCACAAAAAGCGTACCACATGGGAGATCCCCGGCGGACACCGGGAATCGGGTGAGACGATCGCAGACACCGCACGGCGGGAGTTGTGGGAGGAAACCGGCGCGGATAAAGCGGAACTGCATCCGCTGTGCGTGTACGGCGTGGACCGGGACGGCGGGATCAGCTACGGCATGCTGTTTTTTGCACACCTTCAAGTCTGCGGGGAAATTCCGCCCGGAAGCGAGATCGGCGAAATCCGCCTCTTTGACAGCCTGCCGGAGGATCTGACGTATCCGGAGATTCAGCCGGCACTGATGGCATATACGGAAAAGATACTTGAAAAGAAATAATATAAACGGAGGACACACAGAATGAAACAGCTGAAAGTCATGCTCTGGTACGACGTGGAGGATTTCATCACGCCGGAGGCGGACGATGCGCTGCTTGCGCTGATTGATATGATGGATTCTCTTGGAATCCGCTCCTCTCTGAAGATCGTCGGAGAGAAAATCCGCGTTCTGAAAGAGCGCGGCAGAGAGGATATCCTTGAAAAGATTGCCGGTCACGAAGTGTGCTATCATACGGAGAATCATAGCGTTCATCCCACACAGACGGAATATCTGCAGCATATGGGCTTCGCAGAGGGTGCGGCAGAATTTGAACGGCGGGAAAAACAGGGATTTGCCGATGTGCGGGACATCGCCGGACAATTCCCGACCAGCTACGGTCAGCCGGGCGGAAGCTGGGCGCCCCATGTATTTCCCGTGCTGAAAAAGTGGGGAATCCCCACCTATCTGGACAGCCATTATATTCTCTCCGTAGAGGAGGGACCGTTCTGGTACGGAGGAATTCTGAATCTGACAAGACTGTGGAGCACCATGCGCGTGGATTTCGGTGAAGGCGGCATGGAGGAAGCAAAGGAACGTTTTGAACAGATCATGCACCGGGCGGGCGAATTGCAGCTGGTCAGCATTTACTACCATCCCTGCGAATTCTCCTGCACGGAATTCTGGGATGGCGTGAACTTCCGCCGCGGCGCCAATCCGCCGAGAGAGGAATGGAAAGGCGCACCTCTGCGCACGAAGGAAGAAATGATGCGGCGCGTGAACATGCTGGGCGATTTTTTGCGCTGGACGCTGGAAAAGAACAATGTGGAATATATCACGGCAGCGCAGTCCTGCGCCTATGAGATAACGGATCCGCTGCCACTTACGGCGGAGGATGTGCGCACGGCGGCGCAGACGCTGACGGATGGTCCGAATTATTACCGCCGCGGAAACCGCACGTTCTGTGCATCCGAGATGCTGTCCCTCTGGGCACGTCAGATATTGGGACTGCACCGCACGCCTGAATTCGCCTACGGTCCGGAGGAAGATGTTCCCTCGGAGATCCGTTCTGCCGCATCCCCGGCAGAGCTTGCACGGGCTGTCATGATGCAGTATGACCGCGTGATGGGATTCAAGCAGCTGCCGCGCCTGTATCAGGTGGGCGAGAACCGGCTGAATTCTGTGGATATGTTTGTAAATCTGCAGCGTGCCGTGCTGCAGGATTTGCCTGCCGACGTTCCGATGACACTGTGCACGGGCGAGGGAAGCCTGACTCCCGCGCGGCACATCAATACGAACTACGACTGGGCAAAGAACTGGATTATTTTCCCCGACGGACTGGATGCGGCAGATCTTGTACGGCACGCGAAACTGCAGACGTGGACGCTGAAGCCCGCTCTTTTCTGAGGAGGTGGCGCATTTGAAACTGCTTCTGAAAGCCGCCTCGGTTCTGGTGATCGGCGTGATTGCGGTGGGACTTCTGCTGTTTCTCTCTGCCGGAACGATGGCGTATCCCGGCGGATGGCTGTTCATGGCGGTTCTGTTTGTCCCCATGATGCTCTGCGGTGTGATTCTGTACTGCAAAGCACCGAAGCTGCTTGAAAAACGTCTGAACGCCAGAGAAAAACAAAAGACCCAGCAGGGCGTGATTGCCTTATCCGGGCTGATGTTTCCGTGTGCGTTTGTGCTCTCCGCACTGGATTTCCGCTTCGGCTGGTCTCAGGTGCCGCTCTGGGGGATGCTTGCCGCATCGGCGGTGTTTCTGATCGGATATGCCCTGTACGGCGAGGTCATGCGGGAGAATGTATGGCTGTCCCGCACCGTGGAGGTGCAGGAAAACCAGACTGTGGTGGATACGGGGCTGTACGGCATCGTCCGGCATCCGATGTACATGGCGACTATGTTTATGTTTCTGCCGATGCCGCTGATCCTCGGCTCGCTGATCGGGCTGATTCCGATGGTGCTGTATCCCGTTGTCACGGTGATCCGGATCCGGAATGAGGAGGCGGTACTGACGGAGGGACTGCCCGGCTACGCCGCCTATCGGGAGAAAGTGAAATACCGGCTGATTCCGTTTGTTTGGTAACAGAGAAAGTCTGTATGCAATGTGCGTACAACACATTGCATACAGACTTTTTTATTGTAATATTTTTGTGATATTCCCTTTATTTCTGCGCACTGATTGCCATAATCTCCGACACAGCGGCGTAACTCTGCCCGTCGGGCACGCTCATGGTGATGCGGATCTCTTTGATTTCCGGATCATCCTTCAGCCGCAGTACGATGGCGGCGCCCGGACGGTTGAATTCCATCGTTTTTTCGCCGCTGACGTAGCGCTCGACATCATACGCGGCACCGTCGATAAAGCGGGTTTCCGCCGTGCCGTCCTCGCCGCGGCAGTCGAATTCGATCCGCTTTGCGGAGGTGAACATCTTCTCGTAGAAGGTGGTGTTGTAGATCATCAGCGCGGAGAGCGGGCGGTAATCCTCCCATGTCAATGTGATCTGCACCGTGCCGGTGAATTCCGCCTCAGGGCGTCCGCCGCGCTCATGCATATTCACGATGCCGTCCGTCAGATATTCCGCACCGGTGAGATCCCCCTCCGCACGGACGGAGGCATCCCCGGCGATATTCACCATGCCGGAGATGGCTGCGGGCAGCATCTGCGGGGACCAGGTGGGACCGTTTGCGTGCAGGATGGTCTGGCCGTCCTGATTTTTTGTCCAGACCAGTTTGTCAAAAGCGATGGCACGGTCGGAGAGGGAAGTGTATTTTCTCTCGCCGTGGGCGTGATAGACAATGTACAACTCATCCCCGATTGTAAGGAAGTTGTGGTGTCCCGTGCCGGATGCAAAATCCCACGGACCGTCCACGCCCAGAATCATGCCGCCTTTTTCAAGAGGAATCTTTTTGAAGGTGCCCAGCGGTGAATCGGACGTTGCCTGCCAGACGGAATAGCGCTTATCGGATGCGTAGTTGATGGAGTAGGTCAGATAGTAGACCCCGTCCTTATACAGCATGGCGGGTCCTTCGTTGATGGTATCTTCCTGATTGCGGGTTTTATCTCCGCCGGGCGTGATTTTGCCCACTTCGGTCAGTCGGGTAACGGTACTGTAATCGGGGGTGACCCAGTCCTTCATCTTCATTCCCCAGATTTCCGAGGTGCCGTTGCGTTCTGTGTTTGTTCCGTTTCTGCCCATGTTGCGGACAAAATACAGATACTTGTCGCCGCTGACGGGATCCACGTACGGGTACAGATCGATAGCGCGGATTTTGCCCTTGTACAGGGGATGGGACGGATCCATACGGGCGAAATCGATGAGAGGAGTTTTCTTGTCAATGACGAGTCCGTCCGCGTTGGTGCCTGTCCACTGTACGAACGGTCCGCGGGGAGATTCGGAGACAGCCATGGACAGATATGCCATATCATCATCGCCCGGCTGGGCGGAGTAGAAGAGACGGTACAGTTTTGCTTCCTTATCGTAGATGATTTCCGGTGCCCAGTAGCTGCTGGCAGACCAGGAATTCTGCGGCTTCGGGAAAGCGTCCGGAATTTCGATCCAGCCCATAAGGTTGTAGGAGTAATAGCCCCTGATGCCCGTGACGTACATGTAATAGCAGGTGCGTCCGTTTTCCTCCGCTATGATAAAAGTGGGGTCGGCACCCTTCCGGTCCAGATTGTTGCTGTAGAAAACAGAATCGAATCCGCTTGCGCTGGTGATGTCGTCATATTCCATGGGCAATGCTGCAGGCATCGCTTCGGACGTATCGGCGGAGCCGCTTTCCGGGGATTCCGGTCCGTCTGTCGGTGCGCATGCGCTGATGAGCGGCAGTAGGAGTACGCACAAAAGGCAAAGAATTTGTTTTTTCATCGGAGACCTCTCGATATGATAATGTATTTCGTGAAGTGCATGGCGTTCAGGATTCCAGTACCTTTTTGCCGCAGATGTGCTCTGGCGTCAGCTTCAGCAGAAGCGTATTTTTCGCAAATGTGCGGATCTCGCCCTGGATGTAGTCCTCATCCTGCGTGAATTTATGGCAGAGTGCCTCTGTGATGCGGATGACCTCTTCTGTATCGTCGATCACGGTGATCCGTCCGAATACGATCACGCTCCGTACCTCCAGCGCCCATTCGCCCGGTCGGCGTATTCCTGCCTCACAGACGCAGAAGGATGCCTTATCGGAGACCGCCAGTGCGTCCAGCCGATGCCCCTTCTTACCGCAGTGGAAGTAGATGCAGCCATCCTCCGCACAGTAGTAATGATTCATCGGCATCCCGTAGGGATATCCGTCCTCTCCGTTGACGGAGAGAATGCCGCGTGTTTCGCGTGTCAGCAGATCCGTGCATTCCGCATCGGAGATTTGTTTGTTTTTTCTTGTCAGTTCCCGGAACATGATATCCTCCGCATTGTGTGATCCGCCCGAAGGTGTATTGGTATTATACACCTTCGGGGACTTTTTTGCAAGGGGATCGCCCGATTAAGGGGGAATAAGCGGCGGAATCGGAGCGTTTTTTTCCGCAAAGCGGCACAAATTTTCTTGACGGATCGGAAACATTCCTGTATACTATAAGCATGGATGGATCCGCGGATAAATCAGGGCGCGGACGTTAAGGAGATAAATCATGGATCAGATAACCGTGGCAGTCATTGGTCTGGGCTATATGGGTAAACGTCATCTGGAAATCTGGCATCAGTTGGGTGCGCGGGTCGTGCTGTGCAGCCGTGATGATAAGAGCAGCCGGGAGTATGCTGAAACGTACGGGTATCCGCTGTATACGGATTATATGGAGCTGCTGGAAAAAGAAAAGCCGGATGCGGTTTCCATCTGTCTGCCCACTGCGCTGCATTATGAGGCAGTCAGGAAGTTTCTGACGCACGGAATTGCTGTCCTCTGCGAGAAACCGTTCACAACCGATTCGGCGGAAGCGGAAGAGCTCTGCCGCTTGGCAGAAGAGAAAAATGTGCTTCTGATGGTTGGGCATGTCGTGCGTTTTACCCGTGCATATGCCTATCTGAAACGGTGCATTGAGGAAAAACGCTTCGGCGCGCTGAAAATGCTGGAAATGCACCGGCACACCACACAGCCGACATGGAGTGCGGGAAACTGGCTTGCGGACGTAGCCCATTCCGGCGGTGCCGCCAAGGATCTGCATATCCATGAATCGGATATCCTCTGCCATTATCTGGGCATTCCGCAGAGCGTACTGTGTACGGGTGACTATACCGCGTGCACTACGGTGTATACCTATCCGGATTATCCCGCGGTCAGTGCCTCGGCAAGCTGGCGCAGTGTGCCGGAATATCCCTTCACTGCCGGATATGACGCCGTATTTGAACATGCAGTGGTGCAATTTGCTGATTTCACGGTGACGCTGCATGAGGAAGGAAAAGTTTCCTATCCGCTTCTGCAGGAGGATTTCCCGCAGTATCTGCGGAGTGAGAATGCGCTGGAAAACGAGATCGTGTATTTTTACCACTGCCTGATCACCGGAGAGACACCGGAGCTTTGCCCGCCCCGTGAGAGCCTCGCTGCTATGCGGATCAATGAAGCGGAACTGCGCAGTCTGCAGTCCCGCTGTCCGGTCAGTCTGGGTGAATAAATTGAGCAAACGATGGTTAGCTGTCCGGCGTACACATAGCTGACTCGCCTGGCAGCTCCAAGGGGGCTCTGCCCCCTTGAATCCCCCGTTGTGTTTGGTTCAGGTTGGGGGCACAGCCCCCGACACCCCCGGGATTGCTGCCTGTTTTTCAGGCAGGGAAGTGAATCAGTAGTTACATAAATGTTATACGCCGGGAACTTCGTGCACGAAGTTCCCGGCGTTCTTTTTTACTGTATTGCCTGTATCCAGTGGGCGATATCCGCTGTTACATCTTCTCCGATGTGCGCTTCCACATTGTATTCCTGTTTGGCTTTGGATATCAATCCGTATACGGACGGAACGAAGACGTGGTTGAGATTCTCATACAGTCTGTACTGTACACGGGGATGATCTTTCAGCAGCTTTTTATACAAAGCGAAATCCACATCCGCTTTGACATGAAAATCCTTTTCGCCCTGCAAGATCAGAAGCGGCTTGTCAGTGTTTTTCAGATACGATTCGGCTGGATGCTCACCCATTTCCTTGAAATAATACATCGTGGTGCCGCCGCCGAATTTCTTTTTTTGTGCCTCTGCATCGCTCATTTCATACAGACCGTCAAACATTTTCCGAATTTTTGCGATCTGTTTTCCGGCGATCTTCCGGCTCAGCCCTTTCATCTCCGCGAGCATTTCATCTGTCTGATCGATCAGAACCTCTTCGATTTTCCGCGGCGTGCCGGCGAGCAGAATCAGAGCGCGGAAATTGCCGCCTTCGGCATCGATGCGCGGTGCCAGCATGGCGCCCATGCTGTGTCCGATGATAAAAACTCTGTCGGGGTCTATCCGGGGATCACGGCGCAGAAGCTCTGCCGCCAGAATCGCGTCCTCGATGGTCTCTTTTTTTACGGTCAGCGGTTTTTCTTTTATCAGTTTGAACGGATGGGCGAAAGACCGTTTGTCATAGCGGACAGAGGCGATGCCGTGTGCCGCCAGACCGTGCGCCAGATCCCGGAACGGGGTCAGTTTTCCCACTTTTTCATCCATGTTGCTGCTGCCGGAACCGTGTACGAATACTGCGGCGGGGACGGGAGCGGATGTGTTGTCGGGCAGGGTAAGCATACCTTTCAGGGGATAGCGGGTGTTTTCTCCGAGAATAATTTTTTCTTCCATCATACGGGTGGCTCCTTCAGTGCGTTCGTTTTTTCTGCCAGATCACCATAAAATGCCTGCGTTTCCTCATCCGTATGCAGTCCGATCACGACGGTTTTACCGTTTGTGCGGATCACAACGCATGCGCCGCCGTCCCCGTAGGAATAGCGGATGTAATCGCCGAATTCCTCATTGCGGAAATGTCCCATCAGAAGCCGCGGCGTGCCGAATCCGACAACTCTTGTGCCGGGATCATCCGCAGCACGGTACTCAAATGACGCAATATCCGCGTACCGCAGGGTCAGACCGTCATAATAATCCGCCTGCACGGTAAAAGCATCATCGCCGCATGCGACGGCAATATCGCCCGTGAAGCAGAGGACAAGGCAGAAAATCAGCGTGAGAAGAACGAGTATGCCGGCAATCACAGCGGTATATTTGTCCGCCTTTGTCAGCAGCGTCTTTTCAGCGGTGTAATTGCCCTGACGGCACTGTTTCCTGTAATATATATAGGAATAAAGTACGGGGATCAGCACAGCGGGCAGAATCAGCGCCAGAGTGATCCACGGGAACACTTTGCCGGGCAGAAATGCCGCCGCCAGGCAGAGAATGCCGATGATGACGTACACCTTGCCGCTGAAGCGGTGGGTGGCGTTCCAGTTTTCCTCATTGGCGAGTGTCCAGCTGATCTTGATGCCGATGGTGCGGTTCTGACGGCATTTTGGCAGATAATTGCCGATGACGAGGAAGGTGACCCCCATCATGAGGAGAATGATCATTCCCACATGTATCTCCATACCGAGAGCTACTGCATACATGAATCCGTTTGTGAACAGAGAGATTACCGGACAGATCCAGAAGACCATGCCGAGGACTTTTTTGTTCTGCTCATTTTTTCGATTGTCGCGGAACGTGACCAGAATACCGATCCAGTGCAGGATCAGCAGGAAGAGCGGCATGAGCAGTATTGCGGTGAGCGGATTGCTGAATCCGTCCGCTGTCCCGTCGGGTCCCCAGTGGGAGGCGATCTGCTCGGGCAGATGTTCGCGTATACAGAAACCGAACAGCACCGGCAGGAGAATGAGCAGGGAAGAGAGGATGAGTTTCCATTTATTCTGTTTGATCATGACCGTTATCTCCTTTCAGTTCTGTGATCCAAAGCAGGATTTCCTCCAGCACGGATGCGTTCAATTCGTAAAAAATAAATTTTCCCTCGCGCTTGTCGCGGATCAGATCGGCGTCTTTCAGGACGGACAGATGCCTTGACACAGCGGCATCACTCATGGCAAAATGTCCGGCAATATCCCCGGCGGACATGCGTCCGGCTTTCAGAAGATTCAGAATTTCCCGCCGTGTCGGATCCGCAAGCGCACGCAGCGTCTGCTGCATGCCCACGCGATCACCTCCTTTGATTTAACATTTAACTTAATTGTTAAATATAGTATAGCACAGATCCGTGCGGATGTCAATAGGGAAAGAGAGGGAATATCTCGAAATGAGATATTCCCTCTCTGCTTATGTATGGAGATTACAGAAATACCGTTTTCCGCCACGGCACGATGCGCATCGTCACGCCGTCATTCTTCACGAAATGAAGCTCGTCAAAACCTTCATCGTACGTGGGCACTTCCAGTTTTCTGGCGGTCGATGTGATGGCAATATCCGGTACCCGGGCTTTTCCCTCACGCTGTGCATTGCGCTGGGCGCATTCGTCGATTCTGGCATCCATGAAATATCCCACGATCCGGTAGCCGGCGGCACGGGCGGCGGGAATATATCTCTGCCGGTCGGCTTTGGTGGGATTGGTGTTGTCCACGGCGAAACTTTTTCCCTCGGCGAGGCAGGCATCCACCAGCAGCTTCTCCTGATGGCGCGTCTTCAGCGTGTCCAGATTGACTCGGACAAAATCCTCCGCGAGAAATTTGGCATAGAACGTACTCTTGCCGCTGCCCTGCAGCCCGACCATGATCACAAGCGTTTTTTCCATATTGCACCTCATTTGCTGAGCGTGCGTCCTACCGCATCATCCCAGCCGTGCAGAAGAGTTTCTCGTACTTTTTCCTCCATCGTGGGACGGAAGTAGATGGAATCCTCCGCATAGGCATCGCCGGCAAAGCGGTTTCTGCCGTGCAGACCGATGTCCGCCAGATGCGCCGCACCACGGGCGGTGGCTTCCACGGATGCTTTGCGGATGATATCCACCCGGGAGATATCCGACTGGAATTTCAGCAGGAAATTGTTTTCGGCGGCACCGCCGTCCACGCAGAGTTTGTTCAGGGTCACGCCTGCATCCCGCACGAGAGTGATGAGATCGTTCACCTGATACGCGATGGACTCCAGCGCGGCACGGGCAAGATGTGCCCTGGTGCTGCCGCGGGTCAGTCCGCAGATCACGCCCCGGGCTTCGCTGTCCCAGTACGGTGCACCGAGCCCCGTGAATGCGGGAACGATGAATACGCCGCCGTTGTCCTCCACGGATTTTGCAAGAAATTCGCTTTCGGCGGAGGCGGAAATGATGCCGAGGCTGTCTCTCAGCCACTGGATCACCGAGCCGGCGCAGAATACGGAGCCTTCCAGCGCATAGGTGACCTTGCCGTCCAGCTTCCACGCGACGGTGGTGATCAGTCCGCTTGCAGGGAACAGCGGTTTGTCACCGATGTTGGTGAGCAGAAATGCGCCGGTGCCGTATGTGTTTTTGCAGTCGCCGGTGCAGTGACAGCTCTGACCGAACAGGGCGGACTGCTGATCGCCGGCGACACCCAGGATCGGAATTTCCCGATCGTGGATATGGGCGGTGCCGTAGTTGTCCGAGGACTGCAGAACTGTCGGCAGCATGGAAGTTGGGATGCCGAACAGCTGCAGCAGCTCCTCATCCCACTCCATGGTGTTTATGTTGAACAGCTGTGTTCGGGAGGCGTTGGATACATCGGTAGCGTGCACTGCACCGCCTGTCAGATTCCAGATGAGCCAGGTGTCCACCGTGCCGAAGAGCAGCTGCCCGCGCTCCGCTTTTTCTGCGGCACCGTCCACATTGTGCAGAATCCAGCGGATCTTGGAGGCGGAGAAATACGGGTCGATGGGCAGACCGGTCTTCCCGCGGATCATGCTGCCGTATCCATCCTGTTTCAGCTGTTCGCAGAAATCGGAGGTGCGTCTGCACTGCCAGACGATGGCGTTGTATACCGGGATGCCGGTATCCTTATCCCATACGATAACGGTTTCCCGCTGATTGGTGATACCGATGGCATCCACTTTCTGTTTGCCGAGAAAATCGAATGCCTCTTTGATGCAGAGAATCTGGCTGTCCAGAATCTGTTTCGGATCGTGCTCCACCCAGCCGCTTTTCGGATAATGCTGGGGAAATTCGTGCTGGGCTTTGAAAACCGGTTTGAGATCGTCAAAAAGAATCGCACGGGAACTGGTCGTCCCCTGATCTATTGCCAGAATGATGGACATATTGTTTCCTCCGTTTTTTTGCTGTATCCTGTTTACTCTACCGCATGGCGGAATACGGTGTATACGGTCATTTCCTTCGTGCCTGCCGCATGGACGGTGGGAAGTCCGGTGGCAGAACCGGCATCCCCCTCACAGCGCAGATGCAGATATCCCTCCGCAGCCGTTGTAATGATCTCCTCGGCGGAGAATTCTGCCGATGTACCCCCCGGTGCAATGTGTACGGCGGTGTCGGGGCGATATCCCTCTCCCACGCGGGCATCGGTGATCCGGAGCCCCGCCGGCATGTCAATCCGCACACGGCGGTAGTTCAGTCCGTTTTCGCCGCTGACGGTTTTTACTGTCATTTCGCCAGACTCACCGCAGGTGATCCCGGCATAATCAAATTGAGAGGAGCGGAAAAAGACAATGCCCCGCATGCCGTATGACCACTGTTTTTCCTGCGCAAGGGAGCGGAGTGTCTCCGTTTCATGCATAAGCCGTGCGGCGGGAACGCCGCCGAATGCCTGCAGTCCCAGGACAACCCGATTGCCCATGCGGATGGCGTTTTCGGCAACGGTGCGTACCCAGTTTTCGTCCTTGCCGTAGCCGGTGGAATATGCCATGGGACAGATGTAATCGTACAGCGCGGCGGCATCTCTGTAATCCTGTCCGTAATGCAGTGCCGCAAAGGCTTCGTCATATGCCCCTTCCGGCATGACGGCGGCGCTGATGATCAGCTCCGGTCGGACAGTCCGTGCCGCGGCAATGACGGATGCAGCGTATTCCCGGACCATTTTTCTGCGGTATTCCGCAATGAGCCGTGCGTCACGGTCACCGTTTCTGTAGGCATCAAATATGTATTGCTCGTCTGCGGTACGTCCGTTGTAGCCGAATGTAGTCTCGATCAGCTCCCGCATCCGCCCGGGATCGGCGCCCATGTCACGCAGTGCGGCAAAATCCCGCTCACTCCATCCGTTTGTCAGATGATTGCAGCGGATATAATCGAAATGCAGACCGTCGATGTCGTATGCCGCCAGCTCCGCTGCGATGTCCGCCATATGGGCGCGGTAGCCGGGATCATACAGATGGATACGGTCATTGTCCTGCCCGCGGACGTAATGCCGCATACCTGCTTCGGGATGAGCATTCCGGTAGGCAGTATCCTCCAGATTGCAGATCCATGCATGCAGCCGGATGCCGAACGTATGGGCGGCACGGATGGCTTCCGCAAGAACATCCCTCTCCGTGCGGATCAGAAGATCGGTGTGCTTCGTTCGCAGATAACCCAGCTTTCCGCCGGTGCCTTTGATCAGCAGATACACATCCGTGATGCCCATCTCCGCACAGCGGAACAGGATTTTTTCGGCTCCGTCGGAACCCGCGTCGGCAATGGTGCTGCCCCACATCCATTCACCCACGATGAATGCGGAAGCGGATTTCTCTATCATGTCCGTATTTCTCCTTTGACAATGGCTTTCTGCAGATTATTATAGCATAAATCTGCATGGTTTGCAATTGCATACGGAAATATGCCGTAAAGACCATTAAAAAGGAAATCAGCGGTAAAACCGGAATTACAGAATGAAAAAGGAATGGTGTATAATATGGTATGTATACCCATAGTATCCTTTCCGGAATGGAATGACTAAATTTATAGGGAGATCATCATCATGAAAAGAATTCTCTCACTCCTGCTGACTGTGCTTCTATGCACAGTGACGATGTGTTTTGTCTCTGCCGAGGATACGGTTCCCGGCGGCACCTGCGGAACATCCGTATCATGGACGTTCAGCGGCGGCGTCCTGAATGTGACCGGCACAGGCGATATGGCAAACTACAACGGTTCTGAAGCGGTGACACCGTGGGCGGACTATGCCGCAGAGATCACATCCATTGTGATCGGTGACGGCGTAACAAGTGTCGGGCCCAGAGCTTTTGCCGGATTGACGGCACTTAAAACTGTATCGCTTGCAGAAAGTATTACCTCCATCGGGGGTAATGCGTTCAAGAACTGCGCAGCTCTTGAAGCGATCTCGATTCCCGCCAATGTGACGAAGATCGGCGGAAACGCTTTTGATGGCTGTAAAGCCATAACCGAAGTGGTTTTTCCCGCGTCCATGAAAACCGTGGACGTTGCTGCATTTCTTAACTGCTCGAACCTGACGAATGTTACGCTGAACGAGGGACTGACTACTCTTGCAAACAGTGTATTCAAAAACAGTAAGCTGACGGAAATTACGCTGCCTGCTTCCCTTGAATCCGTCGGTGACGGTGTGTTTGCAGGCACAACGCTGACAAAAATGACGGTGCTCAATGCAGCAACCGTATTCGGTGCGTCCGTTGTTCCCACAACAACTTCCATCTATGCTGCTGCGGGATCTACTGCACAGATCTATGCTGTTGAAAACGGCTGTATTTACGTCGACTCAGCAACCGGCGAAGTGACTTATCCCACCTCCGGCTCCTGCGGTGCGGCTCTCAAATGGGCTTATGCCGACGGTATCCTGACGGTATCCGGCACGGGTACTATGTCAGACTTTAATACGGAAGATTCTCAGCCATGGATGCGGTATCTTGCAGATATCACTAAGGTGGTTGTGGAAGAGGGCGTGGAATCACTCGGCTTTGCCGCGTTCAAAAAGTGTACGGCGCTGACGGAAGTAACTCTGCCGGAATCCCTGAAGGAGATCGGTCCCCGTTCTTTTGAGGGCTGTACTGCTCTGACGAAGATCACTCTGCCGACAAAGCTGACCGGCATCGGTAATTATGCTTTCGGCGACTGTAAACAGCTCACGGAAATCGAACTTCCCGCAACTCTGACGAGTATCGGCAACGGCGCTTTCAACAATTGCACACGCATGCTTACGATTACCATACCCAATACCGTAACGGAAGCCATGCTGATCAAAGACGGCGCAGCTGCGTTCAATAATACGCCCAAGCTGATTATTCTCGGCACGGCAGGTTCCGGAGCACAGAGCTATGCGGAATCCAACAATATTCCCTTTGTCGATACGGCAGCACCCGTTCCTTATGGTTCGGCAGGTTCGTACATATCCTGGATTCTGCGGGACGGCACCCTGCAGTTTATCGGAAGAGCGGCGATGACCAATTTCGCGGAGGGCGAAACGCCCTGGTATGCTTACCGTGAATCCATCACGGCGATTGCGATAGACAGCAGAATTACCCTGATCGGAACGTATGCGTTCCAGAATTTCACTGCGCTGAAAAGTGTCGTTCTGCCCGATGAGGTTACGTCTGTTAATGAGTATGCATTCAACGGATGTACTTCACTTTCCTCTGTTACACTTTCTTCCAAACTGGAAACGATCAAGTGGCACTCATTCCGCGGCTGTACTTCGCTTGCGTCCGTTTCTTTCCCTGAATCTCTGAAGACGCTTAGCCACAACTCTTTCAAAGACTGTACAGCGCTGAAAGAAATAACCCTTCCGAGCGGACTGACTTCTCTCGGAAACAATGCCTTTGCAGGCTGTACCGCTCTTGCAAAAATCGCCGTGTCCGGTGTGTCGACTGAACTTGGCACAGGCGTTGTGCCTATGAGCACCGTCGTCTACGGCAAGAGCAATTCCACCGCATATACCTATGCAACGTCGAACGGTCTTGTTTTTGTCAATATGGATACGGGCGAGACGATTACCCCCTCGCTCTGCGGTAACAGCGTAACATGGAAACTGGAAAACGGTACGCTGACTATCTCCGGAACAGGTGTAATGTATGACTACGAGAAGGAAACCGCACCGTGGTACGCAGATCGTGCAGGTATTACTTCCCTGGTCGTTGGAGAGGGCGTAACCAATCTGGGCAAATACGCGTTCTATAACTGTGCTGCCATTACTTCTGTTTCTCTGCCTTCGACTCTTGTAAGTATCAAAACCAATGCGTTTGAAGCGTGCGCGGGGATCACATCCGTTGCGCTTCCCGAAGGGCTGGAACGCCTGGATCCCGGCGTATTCAGCGGTACATCGCTGTCTGCGATCACTCTGCCGCAGGGTCTGAAGACTCTCGGCGGATGGGTATTCGCCAATACCAAAATCGAGAGTATCGTTATTCCTGCTGGCATCACTGTGATCAAGGAGAATACATTCGATAATTGTTCTTCCCTGAAATCCGTGACTTTCCTCGGTACGGTAACTGAGATCTGGAGCAACGCGTTCCGCGGCTGTGCATCGCTTGAGGAGATTCAGATCCCTGTATCTGTTACCTCCATCGGAGGGAATGCGTTCAAAGATACCGCGATGAAGTATATCTTCTTCGGCGGTACGGAAGCGGCGTGGACGGCGGCTGTATCCGTGTCTGCAGCGGGTGCCGGTCTCCCTGCCAAATGTACCGTTCACTATGAAGCGGCTGACCATACATGGCTTGCAGCCACGGTTACCGCGCCCGCTCTGTGTTCTGTCTGCGGTGCCGCTGACGGTACGCCTGTTCATAACGGCAATTACTGCGGCGAGGCTGTGACCTGGACCCTGGAAAACGGAGTTCTTACCGTTTCCGGCACAGGCGCGATGTACGATTATCATGACCGTTCCGCGCCGTGGAATGCGCAGCGTGACAGCATCACGAAGATCGTGGTGAATTCCGGCGTAACCACTATCGGTGCGAATGCGTTTAACCGCAGCATCAACGCGACTTCTGTCAGCATTCCCGAGGGAATTACCTACATTGGAAAGTACGCTTTCTACAATATGGCGTCTCTGACATCGATCCAGCTTCCTTCTACGCTGGAGACTATTATGAGCTCTGCTCTGCGCGGCTGCGGATTCACCTCCGTGATTCTGCCTGATTCTGTTCGTTTCCTTGGAGACCAGGCCTTTGCGCAGAATACATCCCTGACATCTTTCGCTTTCCCTGCATCTATCGCGGAAAATGATGGTGCAGGCTGCATCAGCACTTCCGTGCTTGCAGGCTGCAGTGCTCTTACTGAGATCACCGTTCCCGAGGGAGTGACGGTGCTGAACGCCAATCTCTTCCGTGACTGTACATCTCTGAAAACCGTGAATCTTCCGTCCACGCTGACGGAAATCGGCAATACCGTGTTCCGCAGCTGTACTGCTCTGGAAAGCATCACTCTTCCCGCATCCGTTAAAAAATTCGGCAACGGTGTGTTCCACAAATGTACATCTCTGAAAGAGATTATCCTTCCCGTTTCTCTTGAAACGCTGGGCGACGGTGCTTTTGCCGGTTGTTCTGTTCTTGCGAAAGCAATTCTTCCCTCCGGACTTACCACTGTCGGCAGTCAGTCTTTCCAGAACTGTACTGCATTGACCGAGCTGGCAATTCCCGCTTCGGTGACGGCCATCGGTGCCAATGCATTTAACGGAGCCGGACTGAGATACGTTTTCTTCGAGGGTACGGGAGATGCGTGGATCGCAGCTACCGCTGCCGGCGTAAATCTGTCCGCATCTGCGTATATCCATTATGAATCCACAGGTCACGGATATACCTGCCAGACGGAAGCCGATACATATCTCGTTCCCGGCTATACCAATACCTATTATAAGAGCTGTGTCTGCGGCAAAGCAGGAACAGCAACCTTTACCACCGCCTCCGTATCCGAAGATGCACAGGTGATCTTTACCGTCGATGAGGTAAATGCACGGCCCGGCGATACGGTCAATGTGGATATCCTTGTAACGAGTGATGTGGATGTAAACTCCATTGCACTGACAAACTTTGTCTTTGATTCCACAGTTCTCACGTTTAAGGGCTTTGCCAATACGGACGAGATTGCGGCAAAATGCCAGTTCTCCGGCTTCGATGCGAGTAAACAGACCATTACAATCGGTCTGATCAGCAGTGAAGCATTGAGCGGTCGTATCTGCACGCTGCAGTTCACCGTTGCGGAAAATGCATCCGAGGGGGATTTCGCGATCAGTATGGATTGCCTCGTCAAGCGCGACGGCACAGTGATCCCCTCCGGTGTGTATGCCGGTGAAATCGCCGTACGTGAGTATGTACTGGGTGATATTAACGGCGACAGCAGCGTGGATATCAGAGACGCGGCATTGCTGTTCCAGTACAGTATGATCCCCGAAAAATATCCGATTACATACCCCGGTAATGTGGACTTCGATAAGGACGGGGATGTGGATATCGATGATGCGGCATATCTGTTCCAGTACAGCATGGTGCCTAATCTGTATCCGATCAACTGATGAAAGGAGACGCTATGAAACGGTTCGTTGGTTTATTCATTTCGGTTGCTCTGCTTTTACAGATGCTTCTTGTTCCGAGCTTTTCCGGTGATGCGGCGGACAGCGGTGTAAATTTCACTCTTTCCGCCGCCCGGAGCGGAGATACGCTGGAGGTTTCCGTAACTGTCAGCGGTGATGCCTCCTATAATTCCATGGCGTTGTATAATTTGAATTACGACAAGGCATATCTGACTTTTACCGGATTCTCAGGGAATGAAGATATTCTGAACAAAGTACGTTTCCCGGCTGCTTCCTTCATGGAAGACGGAGATATTACTCTCGCATTTACAAAGGCAGAAACGCTGAACGGTCAGATCTGCAGGATGCACTTTGACATAGCGGCGGATATCCCCTGCGGTACATACACGGTCAGCGGAACTCCGCTGGTCAAGAACAGCTCTGCGGTTATTGCCTCCTCTGTGGCTGCAGGCAGCTTCACGGTTCCCCATGTTCCCGAATACATGGCAGCGGTAGCGGCAACCTGTACAACAGGCGGCAGCC
>SVTS01000066.1 GCA_015063645.1 Oscillospiraceae bacterium
ACCCCTGTCTCCTTGCCTCTGACAAATTGTGTAGACATTTTCAACAAAAAAAGATGCCCGGAACTTCACCTATGGTGAAGTTCCGGGCGAAAATTTATGAATGTTGTCTAAAACTAACTATCAAGCCAAGGAGTTTGGGGTGCAGGGGAAAGGAACTTCGGCGTTTGAGATGGTCCTTTCCCCTGCCCGCGGCATTCGCCGCGGAAAAGGCTGAATTTGTTTATTTTGATGTGTCTGCAACCTTAAGTTAATGACATTGCCCTTGAACCCCCTGGTTTTCGGGCTGGGGAGTTAATCTGTGTTTGGCAAAACATGCCGGTGTCTTTTGCATCAAAACACACCGCCGGGAACAACCATTCCCGGCGGTGTGATTATTTGTTCTGCTTTGCTCACGCAAAATACGGCGCAAACCGCTTCAATTGTGTGTCGATCACCTCGTCGCCTTCGCGGAAGCGGGCAAATTCCGTTTCATTCGCCCAGCGATGACCGATCGTTTCGCCTTCCTGCAGAATGATGGCATCTTTATCCCAATCTGTAATGCAGACAAATTCGTGGTAGATCGTATCATCGACTACCGTGATGCCGAATTCTGAAAATTCACCCCGGGCGATGCCGGTTTCTTCTCTGACTTCGCGCCGGATGCAGGTGATGGCATCCTCACCGCGCAGTGCGGATCCGCCTGCACCGATTTCCCAGTACCCCGGATACGCTTCCTTGCGCAGATCCCGCCGCATCAGCAGATATGAGCCGTCCCTGTGCCGGATGATGCATTCGCATACCATATGATACCGTCCGGCGGGAACTTTTTCGCCGCGTACCAGTATTCCGCCCGTCAGGCTGCCGTCCGCAAGACGTTCATCCCATAATTCTTTCATGTCATACACCTATAAATATCCGGGGGACTGTGACAGTCCCCCGGAAGGATTGATTGAGATATCAGCCCTGCTGCTGCTCCTTGACCATAACGTCGTGGGCACCGCCCTCAACGATGGAAACGGCACTGACCAGAGTCAGACGAGCCTTATCCTGCAGCTCCGGAATGCTCAGCGCACCGCAGTTGCACATGGTGGAACGGATCTTGGAGAGGGTTGTTGCCAGGTTGTCATGGAGAGAACCTGCATAGGGAACGTAGCAGTCCACGCCTTCCACAAAGGAGAGCTTGGAGGCGCCGCCCATATCGTATCTCTGCCAGTTGCGGGCGCGGGCACTGCCTTCACCCCAGTACTCTTTCATGTAGCTGCCCTTGATCATGACCTTGTTGGTCGGGCTTTCATCAAAGCGGGAGAAGTAACGGCCCAGCATGCAGAAGTCTGCACCCATGGCAAGAGCCAGCGTGATATGATAATCGTGTACGATACCGCCGTCGGAGCAGATCGGTACATAGATGCCGGTCTCCTCAAAGTATTCGTCGCGTGCCTTGGCAACTTCGATCACTGCCGTAGCCTGACCGCGGCCGATACCCTTGGTCTCACGGGTGATGCAGATGGAGCCGCCGCCGATGCCGACCTTGATGAAGTCAGCGCCTGCCTCTGCCAGGAAGCGGAAGCCGTCACGGTCCACAACATTGCCTGCGCCTACCTTAACAGTGTTGCCGTACTTCTCGCGGATGAACGCGATGGTGCGGGACTGCCATTCGGTGAAGCCTTCGCTGGAATCGATGCAGAGCACATCAGCGCCTGCTTCTACCAGAGCGGGAACGCGCTGTTCGTAATCGCGGGTGTTGATACCGGCGCCGACTACGTATCTCTTATGCTTGTCCAGCAGCTCCAGCGGATTTTCCTTGTGCTGTTCGTAGTCCTTACGGAACACAAACGCAACCAGATGCTGATCGCGGTCGATGATCGGCAGGGAGTTCAGCTTGTGCTCCCAGATGATATCGTTGGCGATTTTCAGTGTGGTTCCCTCGGGAGCGGTGATCAGCTTGTCAAAGGGAGTCATGAAAGATTCCACTTTCTCATCCATGGACATACGGCTTACACGGTAGTCACGGGTGGTGACGATACCGAGCAGTTTGCCGTGGGGGGTGCCGTCATCGGTAACAGCGATGGTGGAATGACCGAGACGCTCTTTCAGCGCGACGGCATCCGCCAGCGTCTGATCGGGACGGATATTGGAATCGGAGGTGACGAATCCGGCTTTGTAGTTCTTGACGCGGCGAACCATCTCCGCCTCATCTTCGATGGTCTGGGAGCCGTAGATGAACGACACACCGCCCTCACGCGCCAGCGCGATCGCCATATTATCATCGGAAACGGACTGCATGATGGCAGATACCAGCGGAATGTTCATGGAGAGGACGGGCTCTTCGCCCTTTTTGAACTTGACCAGCGGTGTTCTCAGCGAAACATTGGCAGGAATGCAGCTTGCATCGGAATAACCGGGAACAAGCAGGTATTCGCTGAACGTATGAGAGGATTCGGGATAAAAGTAAGCCATGATCTCACTCCTGTACAATATATATTATATTGGGAATATTATATCACAAGACGGCGCAGATTACAATATGGCAAAACAGAAAAAGTTTATTTTACAGAATACAATCCTTTGTGAATTTATGCCTTAGTTTTCGAAGTTTATGGAAAATTTAAAATATATATGATATAATATACACAAAAGGAAACAGAGAGAAGTGAGGACGGTCATGTTTCAGATACTGGTTGTGGATGATAATGCCAACACAAGAAGACTTTTTGAGGTTGTTCTGACACAGAACGGATTTACACCATATTCTGCCCGGGACTGCCGGGAAGCGGAGGAAATTCTGGCGAATACCCATATTGATCTGATCGTTCTGGATGTGATGATGCCCGGCATGGACGGATTCAGCTTTACAAAAATGCTGCGGCGGGACGGCGTTACCCTGCCGATTCTGATGATCACTGCAAAAGATACTCCGCAGGATATAGAGGCAGGCTTCATCGCCGGAACGGATGACTATATGGTGAAGCCGGTGAATGAGAAAGAGATGATTCTGCGCATACAGGCGCTTCTGCGCCGTGCACAGATTGCCACGGAGAGACGGCTGAGCATCGGATCAACGGAGCTGATCTACGATTCGCTTTCCGTATCCGAAAACGGCAGGAATACGGTCCTGCCTAAAAAGGAATTCCAGCTTCTTTTCAAATTCCTTTCTTTCCCGAATAAAACATTTACGCGCCGTCAGTTGATGAATGAGTTCTGGGATGCGGCAAGCGAAAGCGAGGAGCGCACCGTGGACGTACATATCAACCGCCTCCGTGACCGTTTCCGGGACAATCCGGATTTTCAGATCGTCACCGTGCGCGGTCTGGGGTATAAAGCTGTCAGAAAATAAAATGAAGTGGGGAATCCGTTTGAGGGATTCCCCGTTTTTTTATCGCAGTATTTTTTTGTACGCCCGGAAGGCGGAGGGGATCGCGTAGCTGTCCATATCTCCGGGCGCTGCCCATACACAGTTTTCGGGTGTCTGCGGTGTGCCGGCAAGTTCGATCAGCCATCCGCTCATCCGCCACTCAATATGGGTGAACAGATGCTTTGAGGGAGCAAGCGGCTGTGCATTCCGGATTTCCGCTTCCGGGAAAATTGCTGCAAGCGCTGCCTCAGCCGTCCCGGATGAAAAATCCGTCAGCGTCAACGGCTGCCAAAGCCCCGCAAGAAGCCCTTTTTCCTCCCGCTTCGTCAGAAGCCATCCTGCCTCCGACCGGATCAGCAGAACGGTGATCTCCTCCACCCGGCGCGGTTTCTTCGGTGCGCGGAAGGGAAGAGCCGCCGCTGTTCCCGCGGCAGCCGCACCGCAGAGATGGCGCAGCGGACAGTTGTCGCACTGGGGCTGACCGGGCACACAGACGAGTGCGCCCAACTCCATCAGTGCCTGATTGAAATCGCCGGGCGTGTCGGAGGGCATCTCTTCCATCACCTGCGCGGTAACGCGCCGTTTTGTGTACGGGTGCAGAATATCCGCACGGTCATTGTACAGCCGGGAGAAGACCCGCAGAACATTGCCGTCCACCGCCGGGGCGGGAATATTCATACTGATGGAAGCAATCGCTCCGGCGGTGTATTCACCGATGCCGGGCAGGGCGAGCAGTTCTTCATACGTCCGGGGCAGATCGCCGCCGTACTGCTCGGTGATCACGATTGCCGCACGGCGTAGATTGTCGGCGCGGCTGTAGTAGCCGAGCCCCTCCCATATCCGGTGCAGCCGGTCGGGATCGGATGCCGCCAAAGCAGCCGGGGTGGGATATTCCTCCATAAAACGTGCATAATACGGGAGTACCGCGCTCATGCGGGTCTGCTGGAGCATGACCTCGCTGACCCAGATGTGATACGGTGTGGGATCATCCCGGAAGGGCAGGGAACGGCGATTTTCGTAAAACCAGGCGAGAAGCGGTGCAGATATATGAAGCATAATGGAACCTTTCAGATGATTACCGGTCTCCGTCTTTTGCGGAAGCCAGCTCATTGTATAATGTAAATCCGAGAATCAGAAGACCGCCCACAATCTGCGCGGCGGTGAGATCTTCTTCAAGCAGGCAGACGGACAGTATAACGGCAACAAGCGGATCTATGTAGCTGAGAATGGCGGCTTCCTGCCCCGGAAGTTCCTTGAGGGAAGCAAAATACAGACAGTATACGATTCCCGTGTGCACAAGTCCGACGATCAGCAGACAGATCCATCCGGGTGAATTCATTCCGCCGAGGGATAATCCGTCGGTGAGAAGAACATAAGGTGCCAGAACCGCGGCGGCGGCAATAAACTGCAGCAGTGTACGGTGCAGTTCTTTTACACCGCGGATGAATTTGTTCAGGAGAATTACAGTCGCATACAGACATGCCGCACCGAGCCCGAACAGGATGCCGGTCAGATGGCTTCCGCCGGCGCTTAAATCCCCCGTGCCTGTGATCAGAACAATGCCCATCGTGGACATGACGAAACAGATCCACTGACGCAGGCGCATCTTTTCACGGAAGAGTATCGGGCTGGCGACGGTGACGATCACCGGCGCGAAATAATAGCTGAGCGTTGCCGCGGATACGGTTGTGTACCGGTATGCCTCAAAGAGCAGGATCCAGTTGAAACCCATCGCCGCACCGGAGAAAAGCAGAAGCGGCAGATCCCGTCCGAGGGAGCGGAAGGGAATCTTCTGACGGGTGATCAGAAGAATAAGCCCGAGGAAAACGGAAGCCATGACAGCCCGGCACAGCGCAAGCTGCCCGGATGTCAGGGGAATATGGCGGACAAAAATGCCCAGAGTGCCGAATGCCGCCATGGACAGAATCATCATCATGCGCGGTGTGAAAAACTTTTTCATAAATCCTCCGGACCGGCTCAGCCGGTCTGCTTTAGTATACCATAATCCGTGCGGTCCGTCAACAGCTGTGATGCAAAAACGCCGGAGGCTTTGCCTCCGGCGTTTTTATGATCACGATTTTTCGCTGAGATAAATGCTGACGCGGGACTGGATCTTGTCAGCCGTGGCTTCCGCCGTAGCATTGCCTGCATAGAATGCGCCCAGTTCTTCCGCGATGAGAGAACGGAGCTTTTCTTCCACGGAAGCACTCGATACGACGAAGCGGGAATTCTCCAGCATATCCATCACGAACGATACATCCGTGTCTGTCAGATAGCCGGGAATCTCTTTCTCCGGATCATAGTCACGCACCGGCGGAGTGATTCCGTCCCAACTGCTGCCGCCCCATCCGCTTCCGTCCAGATCGAAGGTGTAATACATCTTCTTTTCCTGTTCGGCGAGAGCCTTGAGGGCGGATTTCGTTGCGGGGAATCCGCCGTTGTGGCGCATCTCCTCATTGATCATTACTTCATCGCTGAGCATGAACGAAACGAACTGCCATGCGCCTTCTTTCACCGGGGAATTGGCGAAGATCGAGTAACTGTTCTCTCCCTGCAGACCGAGTGCGCCGCCTTCGGGCGTGGGAATGCCCAGATAGGTGATCGGCTCATTGAGGAACATGGCTTTCTGCTGGATATAATCGGTGAACGTACCCAGATTCCGTCCGCTGTAGAGCAGAATCTTATCACTGCGCAGACCGGCGGAATTTTCCTGCCGGGCAGTCTGATAGTCATAGTTCGCATAATACTGTTCACTTGTGGGCAGGGATTTCAGCAGCTCGATGGTTTTAAGGAACGAGTCGGAAGCAAAAGTGCAGCTCGCCTTTTCATAATCGATAAAGGAATCCAGATTTGCGTACAGAAGCATCTGCTCCATGGTTTCGCGGGTCATATCGCTGATGGCGGTCTTTCCCGCCTTTTTTGCATCTTCAAGCAGTTTCAGACAGGTATCGATCGTCCAGTTTGTGTATGCGGAGACGTTTTTCGTCTTGCCCGCATAGCCGCTGATGCCGACACCGGCACAGAGATGATACAGCTTGCCGTCCGTCTCAAAAGGCGCAAGGATGCAGGAGAGCAGGTTGGATTTGTCAAAGGAAGCATCGTTTTCCATGAACGGATACAAATCTGCAAACACACCCTTGGAGGCGTAGTTTGCCATGTCGGCGGTGACCGTCTGGGCGTACAGGATATCGGGCGTTGTGCCTGCCAGAATATCCGCTTCAAGAAGAGCATCGGGACCGCTGTTCGGAACGGACAGATCTTCGGGCGTGAAGCTTTCGCTGTAATTTTTCATAACCACACGGTAAGTGTCGCTCTGGCGGTTGAATTTCACGATATAACCGGTGACGTTGTAGGAAAAATACGTAGCAGCCAGCGTGATCAGATACCGGGGCTGAACTTCCTCATCCGGAATGCTTTTCAGAACGGCAACTTCGGTTTCATAAGTGACAGGATCGGTGCCGACATATACAAAGGTATCCCGGTCAACAATCAGCATGCTGCGCACAGCTTTGGGATCGATATCCGAGTTGACCCAGTTGCACAGCAGCGTCGGCTCCGTGTCTGCCGCGTTCATGCCGTACACACCTGTGTCTGTCTGGAGATAGAAATCAAAATCCGGACCGATGTGGATCTCATAATTGCGCATGGAAACGGCGGGCGGTGCGAGTTTTTCACCGAAGCCCTTCTTTTCATCATCCATATAAGCGGTGACATTTTCGTGATTGTTTGAGAAATCCGTGTACTTCACCAGCAGTTTACCCTCGGCGGTGAGGGTGGTTTCGTTAATGTAGCCGCCGCAGCCGACTTCGTAGAGTTTTTTGCCGTCCGGCGAGAGCGCAACGATGGAGTATTCCGTCACCATATACAGCGTGCCGTTACCGCCAAAATACAATCCCTGACAGCTGAAACTCCATTCACGGGCAAAGCCGCGCATCTCCGACATGGGATCCGTGCGGTTCTCCACCAGCGGCTCGGGATCCAGGGAGTACAGCTCCCTGCCTGCCTTATCGTATACGGTAAGCAGGTATTTACCCATACGCCCCGCACTGCGGGAATAGTAATACTCCAGAACCGCCATGCCGTTTTCCGATGCGGCGGCACTTGTGACGGAGGCGTGCTCCTCCTCCGATGCCGCAGTGAGCTTCTGCGGAATTTCCGTCACGGATGCGGATCCGTCCGCGAGGGAAATATGGTAGAAAATCTGTGCGGTTTTGGTCGCGCGACCCTCTTCATTCTTTTCCAGAACTTTGGATGCCCGGAATGTGAGTACATCCCCGGAGAGGGTATACCCGTTCGTGCGCAGGGAAATATCCTCCTCTGTTGAGATATATTCGCCGCGGTAGACGTGATCGACGGTCTGCATTTCCGGTTTCGGCGTATCCGGATCGGTGGTGTCACCGGGCTTGCAGGAAGCCAGCACCGGCAGCAGCATCGCTATGGCAAGAAGAGCGGACAGGATTTTTTTCATAATAATACCTCGCTTGTATTACGTTTGTAGATTAAGTATACCATAAAAATGTGAACAAATCTACAGTTGTAGGATAAGAAAGGGGAATCCGGCGAAAAAATTCCGCCGGATTTCGCTGTATTACGATTTTTCGCTGAGATAAATGCTGACGCGGGACTGAATCTTGTCCGCCGTGGCTTCTGCTGTGGCATTGCCCGCGTAGAATGCGCCAAGTTCTTCGCTGATAAGGGCGGAGAGCTTTTCCTCCGCTCCCGCGTTCAGTGTGGAGAGAAAATCGGAATTTTCAAACAGTGCGATGAGTGTGTCCACATCCGCCTGTGTCAGATATCCGGGAATCTCCTTCTCCGGATCATAGTCCCACTCCGGCGTGGTGATGCCGTCCCACTCCGTGCCGCCCCAGCCGCTTCCATCCAGACTGAAAACGTAGTACATCTTCAACTCTTTCTCCGCCATTGCCTGGATGCCCGTGCGGGTGGCGGGGAATCCGTTTCCGCCGGCACGTTCGCCTTCGCCGACAGCGTTCAGAATAAATTTCAAAAATTCCCACGCGCCGTCCTTCAGCGGGGATTTTTCCGCAATGGCAAAGGTGGTCAGCCCGTCGATGGCCAGCGCACCGCCCGTGTCCGTGGGAATACCGAGCACGGCGATATCTTCCATCAGCATCATACTTTTCGTCTGCAGATATTGGGAGAAAGAGTACATATTCAGATCCGTCAGCAAAATTTTGTCATCCCGCAGAGCGGCGGCGTTTTCCTGTCTGGCGGCGGAATAATCATATCCGTCATAATACTGCTGCTGCGTCGGGAGTTTTTTTAGAAATTCCAGTGTACGCAGGAATGTATCGGAGGTGAAATCGCAGACGGCATTTTCGTAATCGATGTAGGAGGGAAGGGCGTAGGTGATCAGCAGTTCTTCCATATTCTCCCGGTAGATTTCGCCATACAGCTTTTTGCCGTTCTTTTCGCATTCGTCCATCAGCCTGAGAAGCGTGTCCAGCGTCCAGCTTCCGGCGTACTGCCCCACATTTTTCGTCTTTCCGGCAAATCCGGCGATGGCGAAGGAAGCCGCGAGCTGATACAGTTTTCCGTCCCGTTCAAACGGTGCCAGAACGCAGGGCATGAGGGAGGATCTGTCAAAACTTTCATCCGCGTCCATCAGCGTGTACAGATCGGTGAACACACCCTTGTCCGCATAATTGGCGAAGGAACTGTTGTATCTGCTGGCGTACAGAATATCCGGTACGTTTCCGGCGAGGATGTCCTCCTCCAGCTTTTTCGCGCCGAGGGTACGATCCTCCGGGGTGTTATACTCTCCGTAATTCTCCAGTGTGAGGCGGTATGTATCACTCTGACGGTTGAATTTCACCACGTGGCCGGTGAAATCGTAATCAAAGTATTCTCCGGCGATGCGGATAAGATAGCGGGGCTGCAGCTCCTCCTCCGGAACCCGGCGGAGCAGTGCCAGCTCGGCATTATAGGTGATCGGATCGGTACCGATATACAGCACCGTGTCCGCATTCACGATCTGCAGACGGCGGATCGCGTTGGGATTGATATCGGAATTGATCCAGCTGCACAGAAGCGTGGGCGTGCTGTCCGCCTGATTCAGTCCGTACAGTCCTGCGGCGGTTTTCAGATAATAATCATATCCCTCCCCCAGATAGACCTCAAAGTCATCAAAGCTGATACTGGGAAGCGCAATCGGTTCAGAGATGTTTTTCTTCTCGTCATCCATATAGCAGAGCTGATTCTCCCAGGAGGAATAATTCCGCCATGCGATCAGCATCCGTCCGTCTGCAGTGGGGGTCAGCGATTCCACATAGCCGTCCACGGGTACTTCGTACATCCGCTCACCGCTCTCACTCACAGCGACCACGGAGAATTCCGTGGCGAAGTACAGCTTTCCGTCCCCGCTCAGCGCTATGCGCTGGATATAGAACGAACTCCCTCCCATGGCAAAATCGTCATCCGCGTAGCGGCCTGAGCGTATCTCATTCATCGGCTCGGGATTTACAGAGAGTTTCTCCGTCCCGTCCGCACCGTATACGGTGATCAGATAGTTCCGATCGTCGTTTTTATTGTTGTATTTGGCTTCAAATACCGCATAGGATCCGTCCGTGCCGATGGCGACATTGCCGATGTAGGCATATTCCGTCTCCCTGTCGGCGATCTGCAGCTTCTGCATCAGCGGGGTAATTGCCGCTTCTCCGCCATCCAGCGGGATCGAATACAGAATCCGTCTGTGTTCGTATGCCTCCTCCTCGCCGGGGATTTTTATCTGTTGATACGCCGGGAAGATTACCGAATTGTCCACGAAAACGGTGGAATCCGTTTCCGGATTGATATCCTCCGGGATGGAGATGTAGTCGCCCCGGTAGGCGTGATCAACCGTCTGCATCTCGGGTGCGGGGATGTCTGTGTCCCCGCCCTTTTTGCAGGATGCCAGCGGCAGAGTCAGCATGGACACAGCCATAATAAAGGAAAGAATCTTTTTCATAAACGCTCCTTGTTTTTTATTTGCAGCATCAGTATAGCACGGATTTTTATTGCTGTCTATGAACCTGAAGGCAAATTAAGGAGAGTTAAGAAAATCTTAAAAAACAAATGGAGGTGTTGCATTTAATACATGCAACACCTCCGCGAGTTTTCCTTGACCGTTTACACGGTCATTTTTGCCCGTTCACGGGCAAAAAACGGAAACGCTCGCCACAAATTCCTACGGAATTTCCCGTAATGCCCCCATTTCATGGGGACATTACGGGCGGGCTGTTGCAAATATGGGGATAATTCCCATATTTGCAACAGCCCCAATATGTATCAGTAATGCCAGCCGGCAGGCAGTTCATCCGGCGTGGCGAAGGAACAGCCGAGAGACTGCAGATATTCGATTACCCAGGGCAGCAGCTCCGCCGTCTGAGCATAGGAATCGTGCATCAGAATGATGTGCGGCGCGGTTCTCAGACGGAAGCTGTAAGCGACGGTTTCGATGAAGCTTTCCTTCATGAAATCCAGCTCACTGACATCCGCCGGACGGGTGTGCAGAAGACAGTCGTTGTTCAGCGCATTCCAGTCAAAAATGCGCCAGCCCGCTTTCAGCAGGGCATCATGGATAGCCGGCTTTCCGCAGTTGGTGGAGCCGCCGGGATACCGGAACAGCCGCTCAGGCGGGATGTGTCCGATTGCCTCGGTGACGGCATTTTCCCACTTCTCCACCTCCGCCATCATGTTTTCGGCATTCTTGTATATGGAAGAATAATTGTGCGAATAGGAGTGACAGCCGATCTTGTGTCCGCGTTCGTATACCTCTCTGACTGTTTCCGGATAGGCTTTCACATAACTGCCGACCATGAAAAACGTCGCTTTGATACCGTAATCATCCAGTGTGTCCAGAATGGATGCCGTATTGACGGTGTGAGGACCGTCATCAAAGGTAAGATATACGGTTTTACTTTCTTCCGTGAGAACGCTGATGTACGGACCCATGCCCCGGCTGACATGCAGCGTCAGCGTTGTTCCCTCCAGTACGCAGAATGTATCTTCCGTCATTTCTCCGGTGAAGGATGCGGCGTAGATCACGCCTTCCGGCAGGGGATACCAGTCATGGGCAAACTCGATCTGTATCTCCGGCAGAGTCAGCGCGGCGACCGCTTCCGCATTCCAGCCGATCATGGAGGGAAGAATCACGCGTCCGTCGCGGATCTCCGCCGTGACGGCGGGGGGTTCATCCTGTATGCGGATGATAGGCAATTCTTCCGTCATCGGTACCAGGGAGGAAACCGGATACGCCGGCGGAATTTCCGGCTCCGGCGGGGGTGGTGCTTCCGTTTCGGCAGGCTCGGGGATTACGGGATCAGTTTCCGCCTCCGTGACGGCTTCCGTTTCCACAGCGGTTTCTTCCGAAGTTTCGGCATATGTGTCTGCCGCAGTTTCCTGCGGAACGGGTGCAGTAGTTTCTGTGGGAACTGGCACAGTGGATTCTGCTGCCGTTTCCGTCTCTGCGGGAGTTACGGACGCGGACAGCATACCTGACGCGGCAGCCGGTACATCCGCCGGGGTGGAGGCGCATATTGAAAACACAAACAGCATCAGAACCGCAAAGATGCCGGTGCGCAGAAAAAAAGTCATTGAATCATTCTCTTTCCGCAGTTGTATTCATTCCGCCCAGTACAGACGGAGATTAACGCGGAAAGTTCCTCGTTTCGGCAGTTTTCGACAGAATGGGCAAAAACTTTCCGCCCCATAGGGGCGGTGGGATTACAGGGACAGAATAGTGCTTGCGAGAATTTCGTATTCGCTGATGGTTTTTGTCATTGCCAGCGCCTCGTCAATGGGCAGACCGATGATCTGACCGGAGTGAGAGGCGACAACCTGATTGATATTTCCGCTGTGCAGAAGCTCTACTGCTTTCACGCCCATCAGGCTGCCGGTAACACGGTCACGGACGGTGGGGCTGCCTCCGCGCTGAATGTAGCCGAGGATAGATACCGTCGGCGTGATACCGACCTTTGCTTTGATTTCCGCGGCGATTTCATCTGTTTTGCCCACGCCTTCCGCCGCCACAATGATAAAATGATCCTTGCCTCTGTTGCGTCCGTCAATGATGGGTTTGATGACGTCCTCATCAATATCCAGCGGCTTTTCCGGAAGAACGCACGCTTCCGCACCGCCGGCGATGGCGCAGTTCAATGCGATATATCCCGCGCCGCGCCCCATTACTTCAATAATGCTGCAGCGTTCGTGGGAATAAGCCGTATCCTTGATTCTGTCAATGGCATCCTTGACCGTGTTGAGCGCCGTGTCATAGCCGATGGTGTAATCCGTGCAGCTGATATCGTTGTCGATCGTTCCGGGAATGCAGGATACCGGAATCCCCTTTTTAGCCAGATCGCGCGCACCGCGGAACGAACCGTCGCCGCCGATGACAACCAAACCATCCAACTTGAACAGCCGGGCCATTTCCGCACCGCGGTTTACCCCCTCCGGTGTGTTGAATTCCGGAGAACGGGAGGTTTTCAGAATTGTTCCGCCGCGGTTGATGATTTCCGATACGGAACGCAGTGTCATGGGCGAAATATCGCCTGCAAGCAGACCGGAGTAGCCGTTTTCAATCCCGAAAACGTCATAGCCGTAATATATGCCCGCGCGGACAACGGCACGGATGGCGGCATTCATGCCCGGGGCATCGCCGCCGGAGGTGAGTACACCTATGCGTTTTTTATTGGAAGCAGTCATATTCATATATCTCCGTTTTTCAGATTTTCAGTTTTTCATACCGATGACTCGGGCGGTCGATAAGCAGGGCTTCGCCGGGGTACAGCGCGGAGCATATCACGCAGATGCCGCCCGGTACGGATTCGGCATGTGCGGCGCACCATGCGCGGCGGATTTCCGCCTCCGATTCGTGATGTTCCGCTTTCAGGGGCGGAGGCAGAGAGCCGTTTTCATAGAGAAGCCAGTCCAGCGTCAGCGCGGCATCCAGCATTCCAGCGTCGGTGCCGCGGCGCAGAGCAAAAGTGCGCAGTGCGATGAACGCCGTGCGCTGGGACATTGCACGGACTGCGGGAAGCGCATCCGCCATCGCATCATAGAAGGCAAAAGGCGAATTTTCCTTTTGCAGAAGCAGTTCCAGCGTGTGAGGAAAACGTCCGCCGCCGAAACGCTCCAGCACTTCGTCAATCGCATGGAGGCGGCTCAGCTCCTCAAAGGAGAGCACGGAACTCTCCAGAATTTCATAGGGCGGTGCGGATGAATAGCGGATTCCGTATTCCTCCGCTTTCCTGCGCAGGCTTGTCCCCGGAAGAAGTTTCAGAAATCCCAACTGCAGATGATGGCAGCAGACGCAGGTTTCGTCAAAGGATTGCCCGAACCGGGCAAAATTTTCAAGCGGCAGTCCAGCAATCAGATCCGCGTGGATATGGATATTGCCCATCTGCTTCAGCCGCTTCAACGCGGTCAGAATCTTCCGGGGATCCGCCGTTCTTCCGATGGCGGAAAGCGTGGCGGGATTTGTGGACTGCACGCCGCATTCCAGCTGGATTCTGCCGGCAGGCATAGCAGCCAGCACGGTAAAATTCTCCTCATCCAGAAGATCGGCGCAGATTTCAAAATGATAGGTTTTCGTGAAGCGATCCTCTGCCAGCGCACGCCAGATCCGGTCCGCACGGCGGCGGTCGAAATTGAATGTCCGATCCACCAGCTTGATCACGCGCACGCCGTCCAGAGATTCAAAACGGGCAAGTTCTTCAATCGTCTGTTCCGCCGATTTTGCGCGCACACCGGGAAGCGCGGAGGACAGACAGTAACTGCAGGCGAACGGACATCCCCGGCTGGATTCATAGTACAGAATGCCGCCTGTGTGACTGTTGGGGGGATATTCATCATACAGAATTCCCGCGTCGGCAAACCCCTCATACGGAGCTCCGCAAAGAACCGTGTGCGGAGAGGGGAGCTTATCCGCATATGCCGGGAAGACGGTCTCACCCTCGCCGGCGAGAATGTTGTCAATAAAGGGATGGCGGGCGAAAAACGAGTCGTCCTCATAGGAAATTTCCGGTCCGCCCAATACGATTTTTGCACGGGGACGGAGCTGTTTCAGATCTGCCGCCAGAGAGAGTATTGCCTCTCTGTTCCAGATGTAGACGGAAAAACCGTAAATATCCGCGTCTGCCCTGTGCAGTGCATACAGCAGCTCCCTTGTGCGGTCTTTCAGGGATCGCTCAAGCAGAATAACTTCATGCCCTGCGGCGGAAAGAGCTTTGCCGATACACCGTATCGCCAGATTGGTGTGTACATAGGACGCATTCAGCGCCGCAAGGACAATTCTCATGAGGATGCACTCCGAAAGGGTTGTTTTATTTATTATACTCCCACCGCCGCAGGAAATCAAGGGATTTTCCAAAGGAAAACAGCCGGCAGCGCTTTTTTCGGGGCTTTATCAGAACACCGCCGCGCCATCGGTGGACGATCGTCTTGGCGGCGACTGTTTTCCCCCGATGCCGCAGGCGGATTGTGTACTCTATGAGCCAATCCTCCTCATCCTGCCGCGAGGAATATTCCGCGCTGTATACATAGCCGCTTCCGTATCCACCCGCCGTACTCTGCGCCGCATCCCGCAGGGACTGGTAAAAATTATTCATCCGCGCAGCGGCGTCTGGATTCTCTTCGGATGCAAACTGAGGATAGGCGGCGTGTCCGCCGGGGAAGTATGTGCAGAGCCTTGTTTCCGTCATGGCGGTATCTCCTTTTGTTTGCTGTATGGTACAGTATATGTCCCGGCGGATAAAGAAATAACGCCGGAGGAGTCCGGCGTTATGCAGATTTTTCAGTACAGGAAAAGGATCACAGGTTCCAGCGTGCAGCAGGAGATATCGGTTACACACCGGTCGCCGTCGCGGCGGAAATCTACTTCTTTCCGGCTTCCGTCGGGCATAAGACGAACAATCTTCGTAACATCCCGCTCGGCGCATACGGAAAGCTCCTCGATGGGATCGAGACCGATGTTGAACAGTGCACAGAAGAGTCCTCCGTCCGGCATATCCGCCGCGCGGAAATACATCTCTTCATCCTCGGGATACCAGGCGGGAAGTTCACCGGCAAGGCGCAGCATGCGGATCAGCTGCTGTTTGCGGGAATAGTTCAGGAAAGAGAATGCCTCGCCAATGGTGAATTTCGCCCGGGGAGTTCCCGCAAATACGAACGCGTGACCGCCGAGGCAGTTTTTGTATATCGTACTGCCGGGGAAGAGCGTTTCGTAATTCTTCTGATCTACCGTGTGGCTGACTGTGGAATCCGCTTCTGCGGCCGGATCGGTGATCACTAATTCACGCATCTGCATCTGCTTTGATTCTTTGTTTCCGTTTATATGCAGGCATTCCGTGGAGGGCGTTTTGCCGCACCATTCTCTGACGTTTACGCCCAGATAGGCGCCGAATCCGCGTCGGATCAGATTGGCGGCGGAATCGGAGGAGAGCATTACGGAGGAAGCAAGGGCTTCTTTGATTTCTTCGTCGCTGAGCAGCGTATCGGCATTGCCCTCCAGACAGAGAACGCCGCCGTTTTCCGGGGAGAAATACATGGGCAGTCCCAGACGTTCCAGCACGCAGCCTGACCATGCGTTGTCACCGCAGTAGCCGCTCTGCACCCCGAATCGGTAACTGGATGTCTCCGATACGGGGATACGGCATCCGCGCCAGCGGAGTGTGGGGACGAGTTGTGCCAGTTCTTCATAGAATCCGCGGTACTTCCCCAGTACACGGCGGTATGCCTTACCGCTTTCAGGCTCAAATGCGGCGAGACGGGTGATCCAGTGCTTCGCACCTGCGGCACCCTCCAGAATCGTACCGGTAAAATGGGTGTGCATGGACATGGCGGAGGTGCTGTAGCGGTTCTGGGGACAGGTGTCCGTTTCCGCCAGCAGAACATCCGCTTTATCTTTTATCTTGGCAATCTGAGCGGCAGCGCGGTGAAATGCGTTGGTGGCAAGACGTGCGCCTGCGGGAGTATAGTTCCCGTTGTTTACGCGGATGACGATGGGATTGCCCTTGCCTGCCAGAATGGCGGCGATCTCTTCGGCAAATTCGGTACTTTCTGTGGTGCAGCAGGCGCAAAAAATGCCGGGCAGGGTGGGATCAACCGCATCGATGCCTTCACGCATGATCTTCGCGGTTTCAATCAGGGACTGTCTCTGGGCTTCCGCCATATGAGCCGCACGGCGGCGTCCTTCCGCCGTATCGGCGGCGATGCTGTCCCACAATTCCTGCCGGGTGATTGTTTCCCCGGATATCCGGCTGTAGCGTTCCATGTGCAAAGGACAGGCGCATCCATTGCCGGGACGGTGGTTCATCAGACGGAAATCGTCGTCCACCATGATGCAGACAGGCTTTTCTCTTGCGATATCGCTCATGGCGCGGCGGATGTAGGCACGGAAATCCTCATCCAACGGACAGACCGTGTAGGTCTGTATGCCGTTCTGGAATCCCGTATATCGCTGGAAAGGAGCGGGTTTTCCCGGCATGTAGCCGTGACCGATGGATGCCTGCACCAGAATGCCGCTGGGGACACCGAGTTCAGTAAGCCGGCTGCGGAACAGGCGGTATTTTTCAGCCAGAATCGCCGCTTTGTCCGTTACGGGATCACCCTCTGGGGAAAGCGTCATGCAGAACAGCGGGCAGGTTGTGATGCCATTCTCATACTGGAAGCGGATATCCTGACAGATCTCCTCCAGATGATCGGAGTTCAGTGACACGATCGAATACAGATGCAGTTTGTCAGACACCATATTTCAGAAGTTCCTTTCTGAGATTATCCGCATAATGGGCAAATCCCTCTGAGGTGGGGTGCAGCCGCTTGTCACCGAAATACTCCGGATCGTGGGGAACCAGATCCCATCCGGGGATGAAGTGGAGATTGTCATATCCGTCGGTCACTTCTTTTATGAAATCCGCAAGGGAGATAAAGGAACCGAATTCCGTTTCTGTTTCCCAGTCCGCGCGCCAGGTCGGCGCAAGGACAAAAATGGGCGTATCCGGATACTGCTTTGCCAGCGTGTCGTGATAGGCACGGCATGTGTCGCACAGGATATCTCTCGGCAAACGGAACCAGTCGTTGGTGCCGTAGGCGGAGGTGATGAAATCGGGGGCGAAATCATTCCTGTACGAAGCCAGCTCGGCATTGAACCGCTCGCCGCCGATTCCCTTGTTGAGAATATGAGCGCCGAACATATCACCGATGCGGGCTGCGTAGGTCTGCGAGGGATACAGGGAATCATAGCCCTGGGTGATGGAGTCGCCGTACATGAGGATTTTCTTCGTGCGGACAACGGGGGTAAATACCGATGCATCCAAAAGAGCGACAGAGTGCAGAAGCGGATAAACAGTATAGGGGAAAACGATGCGTACACGCTTCGTGCCTTCGCCGAGAGGGAAGGTTCCCTCAAAGTCACCTGCGGGATATTTGCCGGCAATATATTCGGTTTTCTCATCCGCATCTTCAAAATTGCGGATTATGCCGATGCGCTCGCCGTCCTTGAAAATCTCAAAGGCAAAAAAATTACGGGAAGAGGGAATCTGAACGCTGACGGACAGAGATACAGCAGCCGCATCGGTGTCGAATTCCATCTGGATGCCGGCTGTGTGGCGGGATTTGGTAGCAAACCCTGTTGAAGCATACATTGCCGCTTCCTCTTCCGTGAAGCGGGAAAAACGGATTCCGCCGTCCTCCTCCCAGATGCGCATGGCACCCTGCGTGACGGACCGGATCTGTGAGAGCGAAAGATTCATAATAAGTAACTCCTTTGATTTTATGACACCATTATATCATTTACATCCGTGGTTTGCAAGAATTCCGGTAAAAAAGAATCAAAAATGGATTCAATGTCATTAACTTAAGGATGAAGATACATCAAAATAAACAAATTCAGCCTTTTCCGCGGCGAATGCCGCGGGCAGGGGAAAGGA
>SVTS01000067.1 GCA_015063645.1 Oscillospiraceae bacterium
CCGGAATCCGTCCGCCTACTGTCTCTGCCATTTGTACCGGTGCGGTAAAGCATTTGCCTGTGGATGCTCTGGATAAAATCTGTGAGGTTCTGGATTGCCAGCCCGCAGATATTATGGAGTATATAAAAGACGCGGATGTTCAAGAAACGGTCTGACGAATAACCTGAACAAAAACATAGAAAAAGAGGGCATTTTTCGCCCTCTTTTCTTGTCTCTTGAAGTGTGCAGGAAAGCAGTTGTTTATTTGAACAGGGATATCCGCCGCCCTATACCCCCGTATATTCCGGGATAGCCGGGACGGGTTTGCGTTTTTCCGTTTGAGGAGGCCTTTCGCCCGAGGTAGAGTGATTTTCATTTGGATTTTCGGAGAAAGCGATTATTCTCCCTTATCTATATAAACCTGTCGGAACGCCTCCGCGTCAATGGTTTTTGTTTCATACTGCCGCCAGTTTTCCGCTTTGGGAATCTGTGTGTTCAGCGGTGGGCGATAGGCGCGGATATATTCTCCCTCCATTTTTCCCAGCTCTTCCTCCAGAATTGCTTCTCCCGCATCGGAGGCGGAATACAGAATGTCAAACCGAATCGTGCGGTATCTGCTTCTGGCTTCCGCCAGCAACCTGTATTTCAGTTCGCTTTGCTTTTTTATTTCAATCAGGTGCTATGCCATATGCCTCAACATATTAGAGCTTTTGCCGATGTAGACAATCTTATTATCCACCCGGATGCAGTAGATTCCCGCCCGCTCAAAATGGCTGTATCCGGTGCGGCGCAGATAGTTTATCATATTCTATTCGTAGGTATTATTCTGAATCATTTTTTCCTCCTGAATTTTGTTTTTGCATGATCTCCTGTGTCAATTCATAGATTTCATAGAGAGTGTTATTCTGATCGGGATCAAATGCGGTGAGAGTGAAGTTTTTGCAGCGATAATAGATGCAGTGATACTTATTCCACAGTTCCCGCACCATTGTCTGGTAGGCCTCTCTGAATGCCTCTCTTTCCGGAATGCCGCAGCGGATGGCCTCTTCCTTTTCTTCTTCCAGCAGCTTTTTCCGCTCGGCAAAGTAGGCAAGCATCTTCTCATCCCCTTCCGCAACCGGAGTGCGGACGATACAGCCGTTTATCTCTTCGCTTTTCCACTGGCTTCCGCAAGTATCTTTGTAAATAAATTTTCTTTCAAGGAGCCGGGAACACCAATTCCGCAAAGTGCGGTCTGTGACCTCTATGCCGTATTCATCCCGGAAAACTTCCGCACGAACCGTCCACGGCATACTGTCGAAGTGGGGGATATCCTGAAAGGCTGCCAGAAAGCAGGAAAACGCATAAGGATTGATCTGTGTATCCAGCCGCAGTTCCCGGATCAGTATCTCACGCAGTTTTTCTTCAGCGGTTTCCGGAATTTTGGTGATGGTGACTTGCTTTGAGGTATACAGATACTCATATCCCCATTTGTCCAGTTTATGGGTTACATTCTGCTTGAAGTGGCTGCTGTCTTTTATATTTACGTCCAGCATTTGCGCGATTTCCTCACGGGAATGTACTCCCGGCTTCAGCTATTGCATAAGCGTCTCCTTTATGAAAAATCCCCCGAAGGTTTTCCAGAACTATATAATATATACTATGGAAAACCTTTTGGGGTTTTCCTTTTTTTCTTTCTATAAATATTATACAATAATTTTTATGAAAAATCAAAAAAGGCCGTTTTGCCTAAAAAAAGAACGCATGCCGTTGGTAGTTACGGCACACGTTCAAGGTGGGATCTGTTTATGCGGCATCATCGTTCTTGTTTTCCTTATTTTCCTCGTTTTCAGGCTTTTTGGGAACGTTGATTTTTGCATACGGTTTGAGTCCAATGCTTTTTGGAACGATTTCATAATCCGGAAATTGTTTTATAAACCACTTCCGCACATAGGCGTATGGACTTTTGGCGTCGGCAGAGAGGATCTTGGCACGTTCAAAGGCTTCCTCAAGTTCCTTCGCATTTTCGTACACAGAAATATACTTTTCCATGTTTTCATAAGTGAGCCGTTTGAACTTATGGGCTTTCTTCTGTGTCCGTCCGGATTTGGTGATGATTTGGATTCCGGGGAAATCCTGCTGGATAGCTTTCAGCAGTTTATACTCCTCACTTCCATGGATACTTGCGGCGGCCGCAAAAGTATAGTTCATAGTCAGAGTATTCTCGGCAAAATCGATCTTGTAGCCTTTCATAATTCGTTATCCTTTCTGATTACTGATTGCTTGCCATGGGCAGAACGGTTGCGGGCGTGGACTTCTCACTATTGGATTCGGATTCTTCCTTATCCTTGAAGAAATCCTTATATTCATCGTAATTCGGGAATTTTTTGTTAAACCATGCCAGAACCGCGCGGTAGGGGGATTCCTGAATTTTGGAAAGCTTCAGTTCCCGCTCAAACTCCATCAGCAGTTCCTTTCCGTTATCCTGCAGAGCCAGAAAGCCACGGATATTCTTATAGGTCAGATTCTTGTTGGTGCGCTTATTCTCGTTCTTCTTGATACTCTTGACTACCATCTGTGCCCCCGGGAACATAGCAACGTATTCTCTCCAGAGCTTGAATTCTGCGGTGCCGAAAATTACGGCTTTCTTCTGGAATGCCTTGGTTACCTGTGCGTGGGTGTCGTCGATAATGAGGATCTCAGAGCTGCGTGCGTTCATAGTGTTTTCTCCTTGTAAATAAATGATTTTTTGTTTTTGTTTGGGAGCTTTCCGTTCCCTTTTCTGTGACTATATTATACCATAGCGGCACAGGCGGGGCTGGCACATAAATAATACATATTGAAAAATAAAAAATTCAGTCCGGAAGTTGTCTCCGGACTGGTTGAGAGGGATGCAAAGTTATCAGAAGTTGATGCCGTGCATTCATTTGGAGTGTTTTGCTTTGCTTGGTGCTGTTCTGCATTATTTCGCTTTCATTCGTATCTTTTTGCTTGTCGGAGCAAGCTGTGCGAGAGGGGAGAAGTTATCAAAATTCTTTGTGATATCCGCGTCAAATATCGCGCAGTAATGCTTGGTCATATCCAGCGTGGAATGCCCCAGCAGCTTCTGGAGGGTAAAGGCATCGCCGCCGCAGTCCACCAGATATTTGCGGGCGAATGTATGCCGGAAGAGATGGATCGACGTTTTCTCCACACCGCGGCGCGTATTGTATCGGGCAATCGTTTGCCGCAGACCGTTTTCCGTAAGCTGTTTCCCGGTTTCTGTGCAGAAAAGGTATTCTTCCTCTTTTCCGTTTCGGAACCGCAGATATTCCCGCAGAATAGCAATCATCGGTGTACACAGCGGAATTACCTGCGCCTTGCGGTTCTTGGTATGACGGTAGAACACCATTCCGTTTTCCAGATCCACATCCCGAATCTGAATCGCTCTTATCGTAGCGGAACGGCTTCCGCTGTTCAGAAGAAAATTGATAATCACCCAGTTCCGATATTCTGCAAACGTACTGTGCTTTATATCCGGCTTTTTGAGCAGTACGCTTAATTCCCGGTCTGTGTATGTCTCTTTAATCGTTTCTTCGCACTTGTACAGCTTGATATTGATCTGGGTAATTCCTTCCTCGTTACACCATGAGAAAAATGATTTCAGCATACGCGTATAGCTATTGATGCTGTTGGAAGACAAGCCGCTGTCCCGCATACTGGAAATCATGTTGTCCAGATCCTTCTTTTGGAGCGTGTAGATGTCCTGTGTCACATCCAAATGCTTTACCACAGCTTTGAACTGGTGTTGGTAGCTCTCAATCGTCTTGTCCGCGACTCCCTTTGTCTTGCGCGATACAATGAAATCCTGGAAGGTTTCTTCCACACTTGCGCTCACATTCATCTTGTTTTTTGCCATTTTCCTGACCTCTTGAATCTTAAAATTTGTGCCAAAAATCAAGCGTACAGGCAAAACGCGAAAAAACAGAAAAAAGCCTTGATTTTCAAGGAAAATCAAGGCTTTGGTGGAGATAACCGGGATCGAACCGGTGACCTCTTGAATGCCATTGATTCGAAGGTTTCGGACACGGTAGAAATGACGTAAAAAAGCAGACAAAACAGCATAAATTGGACTTTTTTCAGTATATCCTGTGTCAACCGGTACAGGGCGTTTTGCATTGATTCTGGTACCAATTCCGGTACTATAATTTCGCAAATAGAAAGTGTTTCGCAGGCTTTTCACAGACTATAAAAACAAGCCACTAAAACCGGTTGACAAACCTATCGACATCTGATATAACATATACGACATCTCCCGCAGGCTCCCCAGCGAGCACACTTGCGGGCGGTCTGTCAGCCGGAGCAGAATTGCTCCGTTTTTTGTATCTGCTTTACATTTTCATCCGTTTTCACGTTGTATATCCCGTTTTCCTCCATTACCAAACCAACATAAAAATAACCGATGCTTTCGCATCGGAATAATTTACTACTAATTTGGAGGAAAACAAATGAATATCCTGATCTACAATCCCACCGCCGAAAGGAAAGGGGGATTTATCATTGATGTCGGGCAGGAGCAGGCGCAGATTGACATCGCCGTCACCCTGCCCGATGCAGTCCAGTGTATGCGGAGTGCATACTACGAATTACTTTTGGCAGAAAACATCACCGTCGATGAGGGTACTGCTCTCCTGGATGAATTACAGCCGGAAACAAATATCTATCTGCCCAGCCACGTTATCGGCGTTACACCGGAATGGGAGGATTATCAGGCGTTGTTCGATGCCTTCGATGATCAGCTGTTCCCACTGCTGATCGGAGAAATGAAGGATGAGATGGTCATGGACAGGCTGATGAATAAGCTGCAATATCTCACAGCTGTGGATCGTCAGAAAAATGGAACTGAGAACAGAAAAGAGGTGTTCGAGAATGTCAGCTTTATATGAGAATCAGCCGAACATCGTGCAGGCTTTGCGCCAGGGATTGATTCGCCCCGAACGTGAGGGGGAATATTGGACAGACGACGAACGGGAAAAGCTACGCTGCTGCTTTGACGAAGGAATGGGAATCACTGAAACCGCTCTTGTGCTCCGCCGCAGTGAGCATGCAGTCGTACAGCAGATCGAAAAACAGGATCTGTATGAACGAAAAACCAATCCGCAGAGGAGAAAAAACGTGAAAGAGCATGTCTGTTTATGCTCCTCCTGCAGAGCACCGGAGGGATTATGTCCGCGTCTGCAGAGACCGGACGGGGATACGGAGGTATGTACGTATGAGTGAAATGTTCACGGAATACGAAGATCTATTAACGGTAGACGAAGCGTGCGAAGCACTCCGACTGGGACATAACATGATATATGCGCTGCTGAAGCGAGGCGAGCTGAAAGGGTACCGCTGTGGGAGAATCTGGCGGATTCCTAAGGCGGCACTGGAGGAGTATGTACGCGGGCAGAGTGGAATCATAAATATGTAAAAGGAAATACCGGAGGTATATGTACCTCCGGTATGATTTTGTCTGTTTTATTGAGGGATGGCTATTAGTTCAGCCATGTTTGTATAGTAATCTCGGTAATCCTATCCCTTATCCAACTTTATCTTCCCACCCGATACAGTATCTTTATTTCTTCAGTTTCTTTTTCCTCCTTCTTTTGTTATCTTTTATTATCAAACAAACATAAAAGTAACCGATGCTTATGTATCGGAATAAAAAACTACCACTTTAGGAGGAAAAACATGAAGATCTTGATTTATGATCCAACCGATGCCCTTGAGGAAAAATTTATTCCGGAGGATTGTAAAAACATAGCGCAGATTGATTATATAGACAATCTGCCCGAAGCAGCCGGCCTTCTGCAGAGCAATTTCTATGATGTTCTTTTGATGAAGAATATTACTGCAGATGAAGGCGTTGCCATTCTGTCACTGTTCAGAGTCATCCTTGTCTGTCATCCTACCCACGTAATCGCCATTACATCCTCGACTGCAGAGTATCAGGCATTGTTCCCTTACTTTAATAATTTGATGTTTACGCTTCTGTGCGGCAAATTACAGGACGAATCTATAAGCAGTCGGCTGTTGAATAAACTGCACTATCTCTTTGTCGGTGAATTACAGAGAAAAGAAGGCGGCTTATTGTAAGATGAGTGAAATGTTCACAGAATATGAGGATCTGCTCACGGTAGACGAGGCGTGTGAAGCCTTGCGGCTGGGACATAATATGATATATGCCCTGTTAAAGCGAGGCGAGCTGAAAGGATACCGCTGTGGGGGAATCTGGCGGATTCCGAAAGCAGCGCTGGAGGAGTATGTACGTGGGCGGAGTGGAATCAGTGGAAGATAAAACGAGAATACCGGAGGTATGGCTGTACCTCCGGTAGGATTTCATGTCTTGTTTTATTTCGGGACCAAGAGGCCGCTGGTTCAAATCCAGTCACTCCGACCAAAACAGAAAGCAGGCATTTGCCTGCTTTTTGTTTTGCTTGAAGTATTGCGGTTGAACCAACGGTTTCTTTGATTGTCCCGAAGCAACGGTTCGGGATCAAGGGGAAACATCGCCCAAAGCAGGGAGTATCGGAAGCGGCAGCGACCGAGACGACCATGCGACGGCGGTGGGCAGCGCTGGTTCAAGCGAGTTTGTGCGTCGCACAAACTCGGTCACTCCGACCAAATCCTTGTAAGCCTTGCGTTTACAAGGATTTTTGTGTTTCTGAAGTTTGGCTTGACCACATATCTGACCACAGACAGAAAAACGGCGGTTCATCCCATTCGATGAACCGCCGTTTTTGTTTTATTCAGCACCCCAATCTCTGCGCCGTGATTTCCTTTTTCGCCTGAATCAGCGGTCGCTTCGTGTGACATTTCCCTGTTCGGATTATTGTCCCGTCGGGGAGTTTTTCTCATTTCCTCTTCTTCTTCCCGATCACAACTGCGCCTGCGGCGGCGGCTATGATTACTGCTGCGGCTCCTACGGCGAGGATCGGGAATTTGCCGCTTGTTTCACCTTGTGCGGGTGATGTATCGGCGGCGGGATTTTCTTCCGGTTTCACATCTGCATCCGCATCTGCATCCGTATGCACGTCGATCAGTGCCGTGCCGGTATAGCGGTAGTACGGCAGGGATTCTCCTGAGGAGACGGCGGATGCGTCGATCAGGCGATAGCTGACGAAGCTTGCCGCACATTCGGGTTCCAGTGCCGCGGCGATCAGGTTGGCACGGATCTGATTCATGGGGATCAGGTATGCGCCGTCGGCGAAGGTCTGCGCGGACTTCTCTGCGGACACTTTTACCGTATTCAGGTAGGCACCCTGGGTCTCGGAGGTACTGACGGAGTTGGCGGTGACGGTATATTTCTCCAGATCCTCCACCGATGTGCCTGCGGGCAGCTCGGTCATCTCCACGCCCATGATACGCAGGCGGTCAACGGCGGTTTGCATGGCATCCGTTTTCGGCAGGATATAGCCCGTCGGGCGTGGGATTGTTTTCGTCACGCTTCCCTCGGTATAGGATTTATACTCGATCTCCGCCGAGGTCAGCGTACCGTTTGCCAGATCGATATAGCTGAAATCCTTCTTCACGGTTTTCGCCGCCTGGCTGAGTACGATCACGTCATCCTCGTCATAGCTTTCGCCTGCACGGAGGAGAGCGGTGCGCTCTTCGGTGAGGAACTGCATGACCTCTGCGGCGTTCTCCGCGGTGATTTCGATGATCTCCTTAGCGGCGAGGACGTGGGATTTCACGCGGCGGTCAAAATGAGCGAGGGAGTTATAGCCGCCGCCGGGGATCAGCGTTTCGATCAGGAAGGAGAAGGCGGGATAGAGGGAATTGGCATCGGCGTTCGTCTGGGGATTGGGGGATTTCTCGGTGACGGTGGACTGGATGCCGCCGTCGTAGTAATCCGTCGTGCGGATGCCGTATTCGCTGAGCGATTTATGGACGCTGTCCTGATACATGGTACGTGCCATGTCACGGAGAGCATCGGAGGTATTGCGGTTTGTGGAGGCGGAGATCAGCAGATCGTAGGCGGCATAGGTATACGTTCCCTTATAGAGTGCGGGCGTTGCGCCGTATTCGTGGGCATCCACGCACACCTCAGGTGTGAAGAGCCAGTAGGCGTTCTGGATTGCCCGTGTCTCCGTCAGCTCCGTTTTCACGCGGTCACGGTTGATATCCAGAGAGCCGTCGGGCGTACGGCGGTTATACTGTGCGCCTGCGGGATTCTGCCGCGGGAGGATCACGACGCTGACTGTATCCAGCACCTTATCCCCCCATGAGCCGCTCAGCTCGTTTATCATCTGCAGGGCACTCTCTCCGCTTGCCCACTCGTTGCCGTGCACCTGTGCGCTGATCCACACGATGGGCTTGCCCAGCTTACGGAGGGCATCGGCGGCAGAGGCGAGATCCGTCCATTTGCCGTTATTCTCCGCACCGCGGCTGAAGACTGCCAGATGGATATTCAGACCACCCTCGGCGGTGCCGATGACGGTGGACCACATATTCTCCGCGGCATCGTCCGCCTGCTTCATGAAGGCATCCAGCTCTTCCTGGGTGGTGAAGGCGTTGATCGGTCTGTCCGCAGCGGCGGCGGGCGTCTGCAGTTTCAGTGACGGCAGAGGATCGGTGAAGTATTTCGAGGTGATCTCCTCGGAGGGGAGATAGATCGTTTTCACCTGCCAGTAACCGGGATTTTTCCACGCGGGCAGGCTGACGGTGATGATTTTGGCACCGGCTTTCACGTCCTCCTCCGTCACACGGAAGGTGCGGTGGATTTTGGAATAACCCGCGCTGTTCGGTGCGGCGGTATAGGTATACACGCCTGCGGGCAGGCTGTACTGTCCGTAGGACTGCGCCTTGACGGGATTCTGCTCATACTGAGCACCGCGGAAGACGGTAAAGGAAGCGGGCACCTCGCTCACGAAGGAGACGAGCGCCGACGGCTCGGCGGGTTCATCCGATTTGTCCGTTTTCGTGCCCGTGCCGAGGCGGATATAGTCCACCTCCACACTTCCCTCGGTCTGCCATGCGGTCAGACGGAGGCGGAAGCGGGTGATGAGTCCCTGCCAATCGGGGAATGCGCTGAGATCCACGGTATATTCGTGGTATGCGCCGTCATTGGGGATTGTGCCGAGGGAGCACCATGCGCCGGTGAATTTCTCCTTCTCCGAGCCGATTGCCTCAAAGGCAAAGCTGCCCTTGGCACCCGTGCTGTTCTTCACGCTCACGTGGAGGACGGGATATTTGGCGGCATCGATGCCCAGATTATTGGGCGAGAGAAGCCACGTATTGTGCTTTTCGCCGGAGACGGTCTGGATCAGCTTGCCGTCGGCGGCATCCAGAGTGGAATTATTCGCCTGAAAGCTGTCCTTGCCCGATGTGAATTCCCACGAGGCGGCGAATTCCTCCTCGGCGGCACACACGGATCCCGCCGCGGCGAGAGGGAGAAGCAAAGCCGCACAAAGCAAGGCGGAGAGGATTCGTTTCATGATGGTGATCTCCTTTGGGTGGTGATATTTTTGGGGGGATTTTGTCGGTTGGCGTGCCAACCACGCTGTCCCGTACGGAAATCGGCAACCGCACGCACAGCCGACAAAATCGAGAAATGGGAGTATCTGCATACTCCCATGACCCGTTCATCAATATTTCCTGCGGATGACGACTGCGCCTGCGGCGGAGACGGCGGCGGTGATTGCCATCACGATGCCCGCATCAAGGGTTGCGGGTGATGCCGGCGTGGTCGGCTTGGCGGCTTCCGTCTTGGCGGCGGTTTCTCCCGTATCGGAGAGGCGGATATACGCCACCTCCACGGTACCTGCGCTCTTCCATGCGGTTACACGGAGACGGAAGCGGTTGACGGTGCCCTGCCAGTCGGCGATCTTCGACAGATCCACCACGTATTCATGGTACTGACCGTCATTCGGGATGCTGCCCAGATCGCACCACTTGCCCGCGAATTTCTCTTTGGCGGTGCCGGTGGCTTCGATGGCGAACTGGCTCTTGGCGTCGGTATTGTTCTTCACGCCGATTTTCAGATACTTATACTTGGCGGTATCGATGCTCAGATTGTTCGGGGAGAGCAGCCACGTGTTATCCTTCTCGGCGACAACGGTCTGCACCAGACTGCCGTCCTTGAAGGAGAGGGTGGACTTATTCGCCTGGAATTTTTCGATATCCTTATCGAATTCCCATTTGTTTGCGAATGCTTCCGCCTGTACGGCGGTGAGTGCGGCTGCGGATGCGAGAAGCATCACGGCGAGCAGTGCGCTGATGATTTTTTTCATGGTAACCTCCGATGTTGAAATCATATAATAGATCAATTGCGGAAGCGGGTCTGCGGTGAAAAACGCCTGTCATCCGCCGCTCTCCGCCTCCTGTTCCATTATAATGTGCTGATGGATTTTTGTCAAGAATTATTCTCTATTTTCCTTATTTTCAGCGTATTGCACAAGTTTTTCGCCCTATCGGCGGCATCGGGATGCGTCGGGCACTCCCGTGAAGTGCGGTGCGGGATGCCGAAATTGAGGCAACTTGATCTTTTTTATGATATTCCGTTGATGCTATTTCCGCAAAAGCGGCAAAAATCTTGCATCCTGACAGGAATTCCGCTATAATGAAAATGACGAAATACCCGCACACGCAAAAAAATTGCACGAAAACGGAAAGGATGAACAACATCATGAAACTGAAACAGCTTCTTTGCGGACTGCTGGCGGCACTGTGCGTGCTTCCGCTTGCCGCCTGCGGCGAGGAAAATCCGTCGGCAGACACCACCGCCGCCGACACGGCGATCACCGAGCCTGCGGAGACCGCACCGCCTACGGACGAGTGGGGAAGAGAGATCATCGAGGACAGCGTGCCCGCTGATCTGAAGTACAGCAATGAAGTCATGCGCATCTTCACCCGTGATGACTCCAAGTACTGGCTTCTGGAAATCACAGCGGAAGACGGAACGGGCGATGTGCTCAACGATGCGGTTTACAACCGCAATCTGACGGTGGAAGAACGTCTCGGCGTTAAACTGGAGATCAAGCGTATGCCCGGTACTTTCGCCGTGCGTACCGCCTGGTTCAACGTACTCCGCGCTGCCGTACAGGCGGATGACGATTCCATCGACATGGCAACGGTATATATTTCCCAGGGTGCTCCGCTGATCACAGAGGGTCTGTTTATGAATCTTCTGAACGTAGAGCATCTGGATCTGGACAAGCCGTGGTGGAACAAGTCATTCAACGAAGAAATGACCATGTACGATCAGCTTTACGCCACGGTAGGCGACTATATGCTGAGCATGACCTCCATGACGGTTGCCACCTATTTCAACAAAGATCTCCTCACCGAGATTTACCCGAATGAAAAGCTGTATCAGGCGGTCTATGACGGCAAATGGACGCTGGATTATCTGTATAATCTGAGCAGCACTGTATACAGCGATCTGAACGGCGACGGCAAAAAGGATGGAAATGACCGCTACGGCTACAGAGCACAGCGCACCACCGTACCCGGTGACTCCTGGCCCATCGCACTGGATATCTACGCCACCACCAAGAATGACAAGGGTATTCCCGAGCTTTCTTTCTACAATGAAAGAACCGTGAACGCCTTTGAGAAGCTGGAAACCCTGTATACCGCTCCCGGCACCTTTGTGGGCAACGCGAAATTTGCTGAGGGTAAGGTTCTCTTCTACAACCAGCAGTTCTCCTACACGGATGACCTGCGTGAAATGGAGGATGAATACGGCATCCTGCCCATGCCCAAGTACGATGAAGCACAGGCAGAATACGCCACCATTCCCCAGAACGGTCACTCCATGGTAACGATCACCAAGACCACCAACAAACCCGCCATGATCGGTGCGGCAGTGGAACTGCTTGGTGCGGAATCTTACCGCCAGGTAACGCCCGTATACTTTGAGACTACGATGAAATCCAAATATCTCCGCTCCAGCGACGATGCGAAGATGTTCGATCTGATTATGGAAAACGTGAAGTTCAACTTCGGCTACGTATGGTCTGCCACCAAGATCGGCAACATCGCGCAGCTCATGCGTGACCCGTCCATCAATCTGGCATCCACCTATGCATCCAAGGAGACGTCCTACAAGACGAATCTGGAGAAGCTGCTGAGCCAGCTGGAAGCTCTCGGCACGGCGCAGTAAGGAACAGAACGGAATGGAAAATCCTCCCTCTCGGAGGGAGGATTTTTTTCGGTTGTGTGGGATGGTGGTGCTCATAGCCTTCCCCGCTGGGGAAGGCTTGGCTTGCGGTGATTGGTTCGTCACCCGACAAAATTACGCAATCGAACGGCGTTCGTTATTTTATCGCCAAATCGAACATCACCGCCGTCACGCATCCGTGCCCGATCGGTATCCCGTGGGTGTTTGTCCTACGTCACGGCGGAAGATGCGGCAGAAATGCTCCACGGAGGGATAGCCGCATCGGCGGGCTATCTCCCGCACGGGCATCTCCGTGGTGAGCAGGAGTGCCTTTGCACGGCGGATGCGGATGCGGGCGACGATCTCCGTGAACGTCATGCCCGTCATTTTGCGGATCAGCGCACTGAGGTAGGATTCGGTATAATTGAACCGCCGTGCCACCTCGCTCAGGGTGACGGAGGGTCCCATCTCGTAGATACAGCTTATGATATCCGCCGCATCGGCGGCGACGGGATGCCGTGCGGCGGCTTCGCTCAGAAGATCCGCGCTCTCCCGCATCAGCATACAGAAGACCATCACCGTCAGATTCTCTAAAATCACGGGGGAAAATTCGTCCTCGCGGAGATTCTCCTCCGCCATGCGGTTCACCAGCGCATAGAGCTGCTCCGTCTTTCCCGTGCGGAAGAGCATATAGTTGCTCTCCGTGGTGGAATAAATGGAGCGCAGAAAGAACGCCGACAGCGGATTTGCGCCGTCCAGCAGGCGGCTGAACGTCTGATCGAACGTACTCTTGCGGATGATGATATTCATCACGATGCCCTCATCGGAGAACACGCCGATGGTATGGCGCACGCCCGGTGCGATCAGGCAGAAATTGCCCGCCGTCAGCGTCAGCACCTCGCTTTCGATGCGGTTCACGCATTCGCCGCGGGCGATGTAGATCAGCTCAAAGAAATCGTGGGTGTGCTCAAAAATGCGGCGGTAGCGGTCATGCTTGCGCAGGATCACGTTCGCCGTGCTTCCCGCAAAGATTCTCTCCTCCGTGATGGAGTGGAGATAATCCTCTTCCACCACCTCGGCGGAGAGGGGAGCGGCTTTCCAGCGTTCCTTTTCCCGCTGTTCCCAGCGGCTCAGCGGTGTGTAGTAGTTTATCAGATCAAAGGATGACATGGGCACCTCCATGGATACAGGTTACGGTATATGAAAAAATTTCTGTTCATTCTCGTAAGTGTGCTGTGCGTTCTCTCTGCGGGATGCACGGTGCAGACACCGCCGGCGGACGGCACCGCATCCGACTCCGTCGGGACAACGGAAGCCGCAGCGGCGGTTTTTGATGCGGCAGGCTATTCCCTTGTGCGGGCGGACAACGTAAAGGACGATGAGCAGCAGATCTACATGGCGTTCCGCGATGCGATGGCGGAGGTCACGGGCGCAAAGCTCACCGCGGTATCGGATTTTCTGAAAGCGTATCCGATAACAGAAAAAGAGATCGTCTGGGGAAAAACGGGCAGAGACGAGCTGCAGGAGACGGAATCCCCTCTCGCCGCAGGCGACGGATGGACGATCACCCTTGCCGCACAGCGGATCTATTTCCGCTGGGAAACGGCGGCGGCACAAAGAGAAGGTGCGGCGCATCTGCTCACGCTGTTTTCCGACTCACTTGATTTGCAGAAAGGAAGGACGATTATTATGAATACATGGATGGCACGGGGTGCGATCAAGGGCGTGACTGCCGTAAACGGCGGCTACGTACTGGCACCGCTGGCGGACACCTACATCCGCGGCGGATCAAGCGATGCAGGCAATTTCGGCGGCGAGAGCACGCTGGATGTGAAGGCGATTGCTTCCGCATCCCTGACCCGCAAGGCTCTGCTCCGCTTCTCTCTGACGGAGATCGATATGAATGCGGCACACAGCGTCAAGCTTCGTCTGTATGCCACGGCGGCGGACACCACCGCTCTGGCGGGCATCACGGTGCGCGCCTGTCTGTATGAGGACAATTGGGAAGAGATGAAAGCCACCTATCTGAACACGGGCAAGGCGGGAAAAGAGCTGGCATCCGCTATGGCAACAGCTCATGCGTGGTGCACGCTGGATCTGACGGACGCGGTACGGGAGGCAGTGCAGGCAGGCAAAACGGAAATTTCCCTGATGCTCTGCGGCGATACGTCCGAGGAGGTACTGGTGCGCTTCAGCAGCAAGGAGGCAGGCTCGTTTGCGCCTGAACTGCGGGTGATTACGGATCCCGATGCGGAAACGCCGCTGGTACCCACCACCGTGATCGGCGTGGTGGATGACGTATGGGCATATGCACAGAATATCGTAAACGAATATCTGCCGTGGAGAGAGCAGCAGAATGCACCCGCATCCGCCGCCGCAGAGCGGCAGTGGGACGATGCGGCACAGTTCCCGCTTCGCTCTCAGGCGGGCAAGACGGGTGCCACGCCCACCGTTTACAATTCCCGCACGCCTGCGACCGTTCCCGATTATGAGGAAGATGCACCGCAGCCGACCCGCTCGGAATACGGCGGACGCACGGATATCCAACTGGAAGCCACGGGTTACTTCCGTATTGAGAAGAACACCGACGGCACCTTCACCATGGTGGATCCTCTGGGGCATCCCTATATCGCCGCCTCCATGGGCTACGTCTGTCCCGGCACGTCCGACGGACAGAAGGCGGTGACCCACTCCCTCTTCGGCAGTGAGGAGGGATGGGCAAAGGAAGCGGCGGACACGCTGAAAAACGAGCTGGGCTTCACGGCGGTCACCCACCTCTCCCGTCCCGATCTGCTGAACGAAACGGAGAATAAACTGCCCTATGCCCACACGTCCTCGTTCCTCTCCTCCTATGCACGGGGTGTCGGTGCGGCATCGGCAGGTGCAGGTCATCACAATTTCGCGGACAACGCCACCATGCCCGTCTTTGATCCCGCGTTCGTCACCCACTGCGACACCACGGCAAAATCCCTGGCGGCGCAGTACGGCAGTGATCCCTATTTCCTCGGCTATATGTCGGACAACGAGCTGCCCATCAGCTTTCTGATGCTGGACAACTCCCTCTCGCTTCTGCCCGAAAATCAGCGTTCCGTCTACACCTATGCGGTGGCATGGACGTGGCTGCGCACCGTCACGGGCAAGGCGGATGCGGATGAGAGCGACATCACGGATGAGCTCCGCGGTCTGTACTGCGAATTCGTCTATGACCGCTACTTCCGCGTGGTCACGGAGGCGATCCGCAGGTATGACGAAAATCACCTCTACCTCGGCTGCCGCTTCATGTATCCGGGATATCTGAGAGAATGCTTCCTCAAAGCGGCAGGACGGTGGTGCGACGTGGTCACGATGAACTATTATTTCGTCTGGGAGCCGGAGAGCACCCTGATGACGGATTGGGTACAGTGGAGCGGCAAGCCGTTCTTCATCACGGAGTTCTATCTGAAAGGTGCGGATTCGGGACTGGCGAACACCGCAGGCGCAGGACGGACGGGCAAGACCCAGAGCGACCGTGCGGATTATTATTCCACCTATACGATGCGCCTGCTGGAAAGCGGCTGGTGCGTAGGCTGGTCATGGCTCCAGTATTGGGATAACGATCCAAACAATCCGAAAGCAGATCCCACCTCCACCAACGCCAACAAAGGCATTTACAATTCCGCCTTTGAGCCGTACACCGTCCTGACGGAGCGGATGCAGGCGGTGAACAGCCGTATGTACACCCTGGCGGATTATTTCGCCGCACGGCGAGGCGGATGATACATACAGTATAGCACGCCGGGCGGAAATGTCAAGAGAATTCCGCAAAGGAAAGAGCAAATAATACCTCCTTCAGAAGTCGGAGAGGATTGGCCACCGTTTTTCAGCTTGTTTCTGCAGATAACGAAACTTTTTTGGCACAGCGAAAAAACATTTCGGCTGTACTCCTCTGCAATACAGGAAAAATCATAGATCGGTTACTTAAGTGAGCACTGATTAACGTGCCCATTACGCAAGGCGAAACCGCACGTTCCCCCAAGAGGGGTACAGCCCCCGTATCCCCCTTACAGCGTCCTGTTTTTCGGGCGTGGAGTGAATCATCGTTTACTTAAGCAAATGTTTTTTCGCAAATCTTTTCTTTGACTAATGCATTCCAACCGCTGCACCGTGATCATGACCACATATCTGACCATAGACAGAAAAACGGCGATCCATTCCATTCGATGAACCGCCGTTTTCTTTGTCTTCAGCACCCCAATCTCTGCGCTGTGATCTCCTCCCTCATCTCCCGAATCATCTCCGCCAGCTTCGCTTCACATTCCTCGCGGCTATGCGCATACACGTTCCGTGTAATCTTCTTCCCATTCACCCGCGGTGAATATCGTCCCTCCCATGTCGTCTCGCTGATCTGCGATATGCACCCCGTTCCCGGCTTGCGGCGGATGCCTTTGTACGGCTCAAATTTCGTCGGCTGTTCCTTGTCGGTGCATTGTTCTGTTTCGGGTGCATCTTCCTCACACATCGCCCGTACGCCCGTCACCGCGCCGATTGTGCGGTCGATCTTCTGTGCGGCACTCTTCTGCATTTCATCCGTCACGTGGGAGTAAATATTCAGCGTTGTTTCCACCGAAGCGTGTCCAATGGTCGCCGCCAAGGTCTTTACGTCCATGCCATATTGGATGGCTTGGGTAGCAAAAGTATGCCGCAGATCGTGAAAGCGCACGTGCTTGCATCCCGCGTGTTCCAGAATCTTTGATAAGCGCTTCCGGCACGACGTAGGGTCTCGCGGTACATCCTCCTTCGGCGGAGAAGGGAACAGCCAACGGGAGTTCACGGTTTGCCTGTATTCCTTGAGCACCTCAAGCAGTGCCGGCGGCAGAATGATACTTCTGATGGACGATTTCGTTTTTGGCTGGGAGATGAATAGTTTCCACTTCACCGACTTTGCAAGTGCCGTGTAACAGCATCCGTGTCAGGCACGCACGGTGCGGTCGGACAAGCCTTCGTCGTATATCTCCGTCCGCCTGATTCGCCCTCCTTTTTTTAATTTGGCATAGAATAATTCCAGATCGCTCGGTGTCAGCTTGTTCAGCCGAATTTTTCCGAGCGCAGGGATGATGTGCTTGTAAATGTGATTTTCATATCCCTCCTGCGTGGAAGGACGAAGCCCTGGCTTGGAATAGGTCTGATACCAGAAGTCCATCCATTCGCCGAACAGCATGTCCGCACTGATTTTCTCCGTGGATTTGCCGAGCGATTCTTTGAGTGCATCAAGTTTTGCGACGCATTCGTGTTTTGATTTTGCGGTAACCTTTTTCGTAATCGGCAGATTCTTCTCATCATATCCGACAACAACTCTGCCTTCCCACCGCCCGTCCGTTCTCTGTCGGATCAGGCCTTCGCCGGATTTTCTACGTTTTGCCACGGCTTCAGCTCCTTTCCGAATATATCTGTGATGTAATTCCCGACGATTCCCGCCGCATTCTTTTGCATATCGGTGGTGATGTGCGTGTAGGTATCGAGTGTGAAGCTCGCTTTTGTATGACCGAGGATGCTCGCCAGTGTACGCGGGTCGATTCCGTTGGATGCGGCTTGTGTGGCGAACGTGTGGCGGAGTTCGTGGAAGGTTATGTCGGGGAGATTTGCTTCAACGAGCAGTTTCTTCAGCCGTCTGTATGCGGAAGATGGATTCATCGGCATCTCCGGCTTCAGAGGATTTGGAAATATCCATTCGGAGATCGCAGTTTGCTTACGCTCCTGAAGCAGTTCCACCACACCGCGTGGCAGTATCATCTTGCGGTTTCCCTCATTTGTTTTCGTTTCACCAATGATCGGCTGTCCCTGCTCATACCGCACGGATCGGCGCACGTGAAGTGTTCCTGCGGCCTCATCGAAATCCTCCCACTTGAGTCCGCAGATTTCCCCACGGCGCATACCGGTCATCAGCTCGGCCTTGAAAAAGTCCCGCCAGATTTCGTCAGAGTCTACCGCTTTTATGAGTTTTTCGATCTGTGATTCCAGCAGAACCTTCTTCTCCTTGTGCTCGTTCTTCGGAATCGTCGTTCCTTTTGTGGGATTACACGGCACCAGTCCTTCCCGCACCGCACTGTCCATCGCTTCATGCAGGAGCATGTGCACCGAGCGCACCATGGAGTTTGACAGCGTTTTGCCCATGGTATCCCG
>SVTS01000068.1 GCA_015063645.1 Oscillospiraceae bacterium
CGCAATGAACATGAAAGTGACTTCATCATAAGGTCAAGGGTACGATTCCCGAAGCGTTCTGTGTTCAGCTTATGCAGAAGTATGAAAACGAGCGCGTGGAAAAATTGGCTCTAAAGGCTGACCTTGCCGCGAAGATTGAGACAATGCAGCAATCCGAGTGCGGAACAGACGAATGGATCGTCATGATACAGGATTACTCAAAATTAGAAACACTTGACCGTCCCACACTGCTAAAGCTCATTCAGAAGATCGAAGTCGGTGAGCGTAAGGTTGTGGACGGACAGGATGAACGTGAAATCAAAATTTATTATAACTTTGTCGAGTATGTTGAAGTGTGATTGACCTCGTTAGGCAGCCTTGTGTATTGATACTTCTTTATGCAAGGTTGTCTAATGAATTTTTCGCCAAAGATACCAGCCGCAAAATCCGTGCGGTCAATAAGGCAAAGGGAGAACCCTATGGAGAATCGCAAGATTTTCTACAACACCCATCCGGCGATTATTTCTTTGGAAGTCTTTGACAAGGTGCAGGAAATCCGACAGCAGCGGCACCGCAGAACGGCAACGGGCAAGAGCAATATGTTCTCCGGCTTGGTGTTCTGTGATGATTGCAAACAGAAGCTCTATTACTCAACCACCAACTACTTTGAAAAGCGGCAGGACTTCTTCATCTGTTCCACCCATCGCACGAATAGGGACAAGTGCAGCGGTCATTATATCCGTGCTGTTGTACTTGAACAACAGGTCTGGAAACACATTCAAGAGGTCATATCGGTGGTAACTCGCTACGAAGCTTATTTCCGTTCAGAGATGGAAGAAAAGCTCCGTGTGCAGAGTGAGGAAACGCTTCGGATACATAGGAAGCGGTTGGCACAGGCAGAGAAGCGTATCGGAGAACTTGATCGCCTGTTCATTCGTTCCTATGAGGACAATGTATCGGGAAAGATTGACGATGAACGCTTTGCTATGATGAACAAGAGCTATACCCAAGAACAAAAAGACCTCAAGGCTGAGGTCATAAGTCTGCAACAGGTTATTGAAGAACAGGAACGACAGGCAGAGAATTTGGAACAGTTTATCCAGAGGGTAAAGAGAAACAGCGAACTGACGGAGCTTACCCCTTACGCTCTCAGAGAGCTTGTGAAGGCGGTTTATGTAGAAGCACCCGACAAGTCCAGCGGCAAGAGAAAACCGAAGATTCACATCTCCTACGACCTCATCGGCTTTATTCCCATGGATGTGCTGACAAAAGCAGAACAGGCATAACCGAAATCATGCCTGTTCCAAGAAAATTGCGAATTACTGTTTTACCAGCAGGGGGCCTTTATCCGCTATGGTTTTTTTGCAGAAACTCACTCCTCGTCGGAGTCATCCTTTTTCTTCCGTGCGATGCATTTGACTGCACAGGCGGAGAGAACACTTGCTGCGGTCAGAGCCAGAATTGCGTCGCCGGTAGGCGGGCTGAGCGGGATCTCTTCGTCATCCAGCAGCTCTTCGTAGGTGTTGACGATTGCAAATCCGCTTTCCGCATTGCCGCTGATCTCAGCGGTGTAGGACTCAACAGACTGCTCCGCTACGGAGTAGGTGATCCGTTTGCCGTTCTCATCGAAGATCGGCAGTTTGTCAAACGAGGAGGACCAGCCGCCTGCGGCGCCCAGCGTCACCGAAATACCGGTGCTCTTGCCGTTGGCCAGCAGCTCCACGGTAATGGATGCCGGTCTGGTTCCCAGCGCGTTGTCCAGATCGACCCATCTCTTGCTGACGGGGATGCTGATCAGCTTCTCTTCCTCCAGCGTGTTGACGATATTCCATCCGTTGTAGGAGGTGATATATCCGTCAACAGCACTTTCCGTTACCCGGTAATGGATACGCTTGCCGTTCTCGAAGGCATTCATCTCGCTGAAGCTCCATGCCCAGCCGTCCGCTGCGGAGACACGCTTTGTCTCGACCAGCTTATCATCTGCCCAGAGGTGAACGCTGATGGAAGCGGGACGCTTGCCGGCGCGGTTGTTGTTGTCCTCCCAGATCTTGCTGCCGCTGATGCGGACCTTTTCCGGATCGTGGGTGTTGGTGATATGGAATCCGTCGGCAGCACTGCCGGTGACTGTGGAAGTATAACCGTCCGGCGTAACTTCCGCTACGGTGTAGGCGATCTTTTTGCCGTCCTTTGTCTCATCCAGATCGGTGAAAGATGCACTCCAGCCGCTGGCTGCGGACAGCTGCGCTGTCCTGCCGGTATCCTTACCGTCCGCATACAGCTTTACGGTGATGGAAGCGGGACGGATGCCGTCGCGGTTGTTCGCATCCTGCCAGCTCTTGGTCACGGAGACGGAGATCTTCGTGATCTTCTTCGGCGGGTTGTGGATGTTGGTGACGGTGTAGCCGCTTTCCGCGGATCCGGTAACGGAGGATTCATAGCCTGCGGGCACTGCTTCCTCTACGGTGTAGCGGATCTCCTTGCCGCCAAGGCACTTATCCAGATCCGTGAAGGAACCGGACCAGCCGTTCTGAGCGCTGAGAGTGATCTGCCTGCCGGTTTTTTTGCCGTCAGCCAGCAGGCTGATGACAACGGAAGCGGGACGGAGACCGTCCTTGTTATCCGCATCCGCCCATACTTTCCGAACGGGGATGGAGATCTTTTCGGGGATATGGGTGTTGGTGATGTTGTAGCCGTTGACTGCAGAGGTGTAGCCGGGGATCGGATCTTCCGCTACGGTGTAGCGGATCGTCCTGCCCTGTCTGGTCGCGGGCAGATCGCTGAAATTCCAGCTCCAGTCATCCGCTGCGGTGACTGTTTTGCTCTGCACAACAGCGCCGTCCGCCAGCAGATGCACCGTGATGCTCTCCGGACGGATGCCGTCGCGGTTGTCGCTGTCGTTCCAGAATTTGACGCCGGAGACGAAAGTCTTCTCGGGGGGAGTGTAGGTGTTTACGATGATGTATCCGCCGGATGCGCTTCCTATAACATGGGAAACGTAGCCGTCCACGGGAACTTCCTTCACCGTATAGTTGAAGAAGAATCCGTTTACCTGCACGGGCATGCCGCTGAAAGTGGCAGACCAGTTATTCTTCTCGCTCAGCGTAGCGCGCCGCTTTGTATCCATGCCGTTGGCGTAGAGGGCGACGGTGACGGATGCGGGACGCACGCCTGCGGCGTTGTTGTTGTCATCCCAGAATTTTGCTACGGGAATGTTGATCCTATCCACGTGGGGCACGTTGGTGATGGTGAAGCCGGTTTCGGCAGTGCCGCTGACGAAGGACATATAGCCTGCGGGAACCTCTTCCTCCACCGTGTAGCGGATCTGAACGCCGTCCCGATAGTATTCCAGGTTGCTGAAAACAGCGGACCAGTTATTCTGTGCGCTGAGAGTGACCTTCATGCCGGTTCTCACGCCGTCTGCCAGAAGATGAACAGTGATGGAAGCGGGGCGGTTGTTCGCAAAATTCCCGCCGTCGCTCCATACTTTTTGGACGGAGATGCCGGTTTTTGCAGGATTGTGGGTATTGATGATGTTGTAGCCATTGTACGCCGCAGTGTAGCCTGCGACCGGTTCTTCGGAAAGAGTGTATCGGATTTCTCTGCCTTCTTTCATCTTGAGCAGATTGGTGAAGGTGTGTGTCCAGCCGTTGGCGGAGGAGAGAACTACAGTGTTCACCACAACGCCGTCAGCCAGAAGATGTACGGTAACACTCGCGGGACGGAGATTATCGCGGTTGTTGTCATCGTTCCACGTTTTGGTTACGGGAATGGAGATTGCAGTGGGATTGTGGGAGTTGATGATGTTGAATCCGCTGATCTCGGTTGTATAGCCGGGAACGGGATTTTCCGTGACGGTGTATCGGATCTCCTTACCCGCATTCAGCTTGGGCAGATCGGTGAACACATGAGACCAGCCGTTTGCTGCCGTAAGAGTTGCAGATTTCACCACAACGCCGTCGGCAAGCAGATTGACCGTGATGCTCGCGGGACGGAGATTATCGCGGTTGTTGTCGTCGTTCCACGTTTTGGTTACGGGAATGGAGATCGCGGTGGGATTGTGGGAGTTGATGATGTTGAAGCCGCTGATCTCGGTTGTATAGCCGGGAACGGGATTTTCCGTGACGGTGTATCGGATTTCCTTACCCGCGTTCAGCTTGGGCAGATCGGTGAACAAATGAGACCAGCCGTTTGCTGCCGTGAGAGTTGCAGATTTCACCACAACGCCGTCGGCAAGCAGATTGACCGTGATGCTCGCGGGGCGGAGATTATCGCGGTTGTTGTCATCGTTCCACGTTTTGGTTACGGGAATGGAGATCGCGGTGGGATTGTGGGAGTTGATGATGTTGAATCCGCTGATCTCGGTTGTATAGCCGGGAACGGGATTTTCCGTGACGGTGTATCGGATCTCTCTGCCCGCGTTCAGCTTGGGCAGATCGGTGAACACATGAGACCAGCCGTTGGCTGCCGTGAGGGTTGCGGATTTCACCACAACGCCGTCGGCAAGCAGATTTACTGTGATGCTCGCGGGACGGAGATTATCGCGGTTGTTGTCATCGTTCCACGTTTTGGTTACGGGAATGGAGATCAGCACGGGTTTATGCGTGTTGGTGATGCTGTGACCGGTGACAGAGGAGGTATATCCGGAGACGGGCTCCTCGGTAACAGTGTATTTGATCTCTCCGGTCCGGTTATATTTGGGCAGATCGGTGAAGGTCCAGCTCCAGCCGTCCGCTGCGGAGACGGATGCGGATTTCACCACAACGCCGTCAGCCAGCAGATTGACCGTGATGCTGTCCGGACGGATGCCGTCCTGGTTGTTATTGTCATCCCAGATTTTTCTGCCGGATACGGAAGTGGTGATGGGATCGTTGCGGACAATGAGCGTGCCGTCCGCATAGCTGGCGTTGCTGCTCTGATGAAGGATCACAGCGCCTGCTGCGTCCACTGTGAAGCGGATCGGAGCCATAGGATCCAGATAACCGGCGGGAACGACGGTTTCGGTCAGCTCGTATGTACCGGGAAGCAGCCCCTCAATGGTGAGCTTGCCGGATGCATCCACTCTGTAGGAGCCGATCAGGGTAGGGATGGTTGTCGAGGTGACATACAGCTCAAAGCCGGCGCCGGCAAGGGGTGCTCCGCCGATTCCCACCTTGGCAAGGTGGATATCCGCCTTTACGGGAACGGGATCCACGTTCAGTGTGACTTCCGCTTCCGCATAGACATCGGTGGGACCGCCGGAGACGCCTACGAGAGACTGGGAAACATCACGTCCGCCCAGCGGATCGTAGAAATAGACGCCGGTGGGGAGAATCTGCTTGCCGGAAGCGGCTGCCCTGATGGTCTGCCCGGCTGCCGCACGGACGACAAAATCATAAACGGCATTGCCGTATTCGATCGGCTTGGACTGGACAAGCTGATCACCTACGTAGATGCTGAGACCAAGATTGTCATTCTTACCGGAGCCGGAGGAGTTCAGCTTAACGCGGATAACCGTCGTATAGATATTTCCGTTTTCAATTACCGGTGCGGAATCCAGAATTTCCATGCCGGAGATGACAACCTGGTCCGCGGGGGCTTCGCGGGGTGCAACCGTTTTAAGATATGCAATGAGAGCATCAATACGCTCGCCGGCAGCCTTGGCGTTCTCGTTGTTTTTGGGTTCGGTATAGACACGTTTACCCGTCTTCCACCAGATGGGCTGCATTTCGTTGGTGAAATCGTGCATTACATCGCCCCATTGCAGGTTGCTGGGAACGTCATAGGTACGGTAGTAGACGTAATCGTCAAACAGATCGTCCTCACCGCCGTTGGCGAAAGCCCAGACTGCCGTCTGCACTGCGGTGATTATGTCGGAACGGGTCAGTTTATCCGCGTCCGGTATAATACCCTCCAGATTGCTCTTCATCTGTTCAAGAGTGATGTACGGATAGGAGTTGGTGAGAATGCCGCGGATATGATTGGCGCGGTTTCTGTCGTAGTAGGTGCTGTCATCCAGATTTACACGGCGATAGTAGATACCGTGATCGTAACCGGTTTTTATATCACAGCAGTACATAACTTCATAGTTGCTTGCGCCGAAGGAATAGAGCCCATCGGGCGTCCAGGTGTAATCCTTTGCGGCATCCACCATGATCAGAAGCTGGGGGATCTTATGCTTGCCGGTAGTTCCGGGAGGGTAAACCATGTGGTTGGTAATTTCGTAGGAGTGTCCCAGATAAGACAGGCAGGTATAACTGCCCGTACCGGCTTTCACTTCATATTTGACCGAATCGCCCTTCCATACGTTGGGCTGAACGGCCGGCGCTCCGGGAACGGTTCCGGTTTCCGCGAACACGGTCAGCGGCAGACACTGCAGGACCGTCAGGATCGTGAGAAACAAAACCAGTGCTTTTTTCATTATATATTCTCCTATATGGGGTAAATTCTGTATTTTGTACCGACAGTATACCATATGTCGGTTACAGAATCAGTCACATATTGATGATTTTGCAAATAAAGTAACTATTTTAATTGAACTTTCATGAGAGAGCGCTGTCCAGCAGAAGCAGCAGTTCCAGCACGCTGCGGAAGCTCTCGGTCTGATCCTGCTCCCGCCAGTACAGGGAGCCCTGCCAGCTGGCATTCTGCCGGAACAGAATCCGCAGGGAAAACGTCGCCAGATTTCCCGGGCGGAAATCCTCTTCCACAAAGCACACCGGCGGTTTTTCCTCATTTTTTCGGAAAGTGCGCCGCTCGGCAAAGGATTGAGGGGAATTCATTTTTTCCAGCATATTCTCCATCCGGGACAAAAAGTCGATGGTGCTGACGAACGGTACGCCATCCTTGTAATAGGCATTGACGAAGCGACCGCTGAGGACACGGTTTTCATATCCGTCCACGCAGAGAAGTGTGGAGCGGTACGTATTTCCGTACATTTCAGGCATGACAGTTTACCTCTCTCTACTGTTTATGCTATAAGGATACACTGCGGCGGTTATGAAAACAGTTACATTTTCCTTTTTTCCCGAAATATTTTTGTTTTTTGACGGAAAATTTTCCACATCCCCCGCTCCGCCTTGTTTTGCGGCATATTTTATGCTATACTATTGTATATAATATAATCTGAATGAATGGATCACGAAATTATGTGCGAAAAATACTATACCGAGCCGCTGGAAGCCTCTGAGCCCATGCGGCAGCTGTACGCGGACAGCATAGACAATGCGGTCGCCATTCTGCAGAAGGCGGCAGAAAAGCGGCGTGAGGCGCGGATCACACCGGAGAGCATGGCGGCGAGACGGGAGGAGATGCGGGAGGAATTCGCCCGCATGCTCGGCATCGATCTGTGCTGTGCAGTGTTCGGCAGGGACATACCGGAAGCGGAAACGGAAGTGATCTCCGATGACGGACATGAGACGATCTCCCGCGTGAAGCTGAAAATCTGCGAGGGCGTATATTTCACCGGGCTTCTGCTTGTGCCGAAACAGCGGGATGCGCGGGCGCCTCTGGCGCTCATGTCCCACGGAGGCGGCGGATCGCCCCAGCTCTGCTGTGATCTCATCGGCGTGAACAATTACGGCGGCGTGGTGCGGATGCTGCTTGAGCGGGGCGTGGTGATTTTTGCGCCGCAGCTGCTGCTCTGGGCGTATATCCCCGCGGAGGAAAATCCCAACATTCCCTCCTACAAAACGCCCTATGACCGGACAAAAACGGAGAATCTTCTGCGCCAGTGCGGCACGAGCATCGCGGGATTTGAAGTCTATGAATTCACCCGCGCGCTGGACTGGCTGATGACGCTGGATTTCATTGATCCGGAGCGCATCGGCATGCTGGGGTTGTCCTACGGCGGATTTTACACGCTGCACACCATGGCATACGAAACGCGCATCCGCTGCGGATGGTCGGCGGGCGTATTCAACGACCGCACGAGATACTGCCGGCGCGATATGAGCTGGACAGATGCCGCCGGACGTTTTCTGGATCCGGAGATCGCGGGACTGTGCGCGCCGCGTCCGCTGTGGATCGACGTGGGACGGACGGATCCGGTATTCGACAGCGCGTCGGCGGAGGCGCTGTTCCCCCGCGTGCGGGAATTCTATGCCGCCGCAGGTGCGGCGGAGCAGATCCGCTGCAATCTCTGGGACGGCGGACACCGCTTCTCCACCGATGACGGCGCACTGGAATTTTTCCTGCGCGGCATGGGGTGTGAATGAAAATCCCCGCCTTGCTTTGACAATGGTATTAAGGTAAGCAATGCTTAACGTGCAGCTTTCTCCACATTATGCAAAGCGAAACCGCACGTTCTCCCAAGGGGGCAGAGCCCCCTTGGAACCCCCGTTTTTTTGTTATAGCGGGGGACGAAGTCCCCCGCACCCCTTTGGACAGCTTCCTGTTTTTCGAGCGGGAAGTTAATCACCGTATATCTGAGCGAACACCATTGCCTTGCTTTGCGGCACATTTTGTGCTATACTGTATACATCCCCCCACAATGAGGTTACATATATGAAATCACGTCCGAATATTGTTTTCATCCTCTCCGACGATCAGGGCGCGTGGACCCTCGGCTGCGGTGGCAACCGGGAGATTCACACCCCCGCGCTGGACTCCATCGCGGAAAACGGCATCCGCTTCGAGAATTTCTTCTGCGCATCCCCCGTCTGCTCGCCGGCACGGGCGAGCATTCTCTCCGGAACCATCCCCTCCGTCCACGGAGTACAGGACTGGCTCCGGGGCGGTAATCTGAACATGGCGGATTTCCCTGAACTGCAGGGCAAGCCCCTCTATGCCGCCGAGCACACCGCCATCCCCTATCTGGAAAATCTCACCTGCTTCACCGACGTTCTGGCGGACAACGGATACACCTGCGCCCTCAGCGGCAAATGGCATATGGGCGACAGCGTTCATCCCCAGCACGGTTTTTCCCGTTGGTTCACCATCGCCCGCGGCGGCTGTCCGTATTATCATCCCGATCTGGTCGTGGACGGCAAGGTGGTGGAGGACGACCGGTACATTACCGATCTGATCACGGAGGACGCGCTGCGGAATCTGACGGATTTTGCCGAGAGCGGCGAGCCGTTCTGCCTCTGCGTTCACTATACCGCGCCCCACTCCCCCTGGACGCCCGCCAATCACCCGGATGAATTTCTGGATCTGTACAAGGACTGCCCCTTTGAGGGGGTACCGAATGAGCCGCCGCATCCCTGGCTCAGTCCCGCTGCGCCCTATAAGCCGGGCGAGGCAGGACGGCGGGAGAATCTGACGGGCTACTACTCAGCCATCACCGCCATGGACGCGGGCATAGGCCGCCTGATGCAGAAGCTGGAAAGCACCGGTCTTGGGGAAAACACGCTGGTGATCTTCACCTCCGACAACGGCATGAGCATGGGGCATCACGGCGTCTGGGGCAAGGGCAACGGCACCTATCCCCAGAATATGTACGATTCCTCGGTGAAAGTCCCCTTCCTCGCCGCATGGCCCGGTCATCTGCCTGCGGGCACGGTATCGGAGGATCTGCTCAGCCACTACGATATCTTCCCCACGCTGCTGGATTATCTGGGCATCACCGCCGAGACAAAGCAGCCCCTGCCGGGCAGCAGTTTTGCACCGCTTTTCCGGGGCGAATCCCTCAGCGGGGACCGTCCCGTGGTCATCTATGACGAATACGGACCGGTGCGCATGATCCGCACAAGGGAGTGGAAATACGTCGCCCGGATCCCGTGCGGACCGGACGAGCTGTACGATCTGGTAAACGATCCGGAGGAGAAACAGAACCTGATCTACGATCCCGCGGCAGCACAGATCCGGCAGAAGCTCCGGGGCGAGCTGACAGAGTGGTTCGTTCGGTGGGTGGATCCGTCCATCGACGGCGCAAGAGAACTGAATACCGGCTACGGTCAGCTCCGCCGTCCCGGCATCTACAGCGAGGGAAAAGCGGTATTTTCGGAGGAGGAGCGCTTCCGCCGTGCGATCGACCGTTCCGCCGCCGCGCTGGAGCTGGACACCGGAAAGCAGCCCTGACGAAAAAATAGAATTTACGCAAAACAGAAAAGCCCGGAACTTCATGTGAAGTTCCGGCAATATCATTAACTTATGGTTGCAGACACATCAAAATAAAGAAATTCAGCCTTTCCCGCGGCGAATGCCGCGGGCAGGGGAAAGGACCATCTCAAACGCCGAAGTTCCTTTCCCCTGCACCCCAATCTCCTTGGCTTGACAGTTGGTTTAGAGCAACATGCATAAATAATAGCCCGGAACTTCATATGAAGTTCCGGGCTATATTTTTATCGGTATGCACCGGATCGGTGCGGCATCTCCCGCCCGGATCCGCTTACTTCGACCAGGGCGATTTCGGGCATTCGATCTCGCTCTCGCCCAGCTGCAGCGGCTTTTCGCTGTATTCGTACACCACGCATTTTTTGCCGATGACAACGTCCGTCACCGTCTCCTCACAGCGGAGATCCGCGAAATAGATGGGGGAATCCGCATTGCCGCCTCCGAAGCAGGTGATGTAAAAACTCTTTTTCTGTCTGCCGATCTCACCGAGCAGCGGCTCGTATACGGTATAATCCAAGCTGTATTCCGTCCATTCCCCTGCCCGTGTGATCTCATTGCAGATCACGCGGCGATAGTCGGCAATGCTGGACGGGCGGTGAGAGCAGTGATTGAGTCCGAAGCCTATGTAGCGCGAGACAGTATCATAGACCTTGAAGCGGATGCGGAAACGTCTGCCCACATCGCTATCGCCAAGCGGCTCCCCGCCGATGATCGAGCCGCAGGACACAGCACCTGCGGGATAGGAGTAAAACTCCTCCGTGGGATATCTGGTACAGGTTTTGAATCCCTGTACCATCACGGCTTTCGTGCCGGCACCGGCGGCACAGCCGTCCGGCGCGATAGATTCGCCGCCGATTGCATTGCCGCTGAGGGTGAGTGCGGACGTTTCGATTCTTACCCCGGCGGGCTTTTCCGCTCTGAGGGTGAGCGTTTCACCGCTGAGTGCGCCGAGATCGGTCACGTCGATTCTGTACCAGCCTCTGCCGCTTGTATTCACGGAGCCGATGCATCTGCCGTCCGACAGATACGCGCCGACGGTATTCACGCCGTCGTTTTCCACCAGGAAGGCAGCATATCTTCTGTCGCCCTTTTCACCGATCTGCAGTGCCGCATCCGCGCAGACCGTTTCGCCTGCGCCGAAATCGACAGCGTATGAAAAGGGGCTCTGCACCGTCTTTCCGTTTGTACCCCGGAGATCTGCGGGAACCTGCAGGGTATATCCTCCGCCGTATACGGGAATATCGGGGGTAAATGTCCATTCAATACCGCCGTATGCGGAGGTGAGTCTGCCCGCCAGCGCGTTTCCGTCCCCGTCGCGGACGGTGATCTTTGCCGCCTCCGCCGCATCCGCGCTGCCGGAGAACAGCACTGTAACGGACACGGGGAAATCATACTTATTCACCTTCGCCGCCACTGCGCAGACTGCGTCCTTTTTCAGGAAATAATCCGCAAAGCGGAAGAACGCTCTGTAGCTGTCCGTGCCGTAGAGCAGATCGTCATCATGCACCAGCGTGTGTCCCAGGGGGATTTCCAGCCACATGGTGGGAATATCGTACATTCTGCCCAGATTCACCATGGCGTTTGAGGTGGAGAAGCAGCTTTCGTCCCGTCTGTTGCAGGCGACGAACAGGGGAGAGTGCCCCCGGGAGATGGCAAAATATGTGGCGCCGCAGCCCGAATAGATAAGGTTGGCTCCGCCGAAGATCTTCTTGCCGCCCCACGTCAGCCAGGGCTGCTCCTCGCCGCCGTTTATGATGCCGCGCGTTTCGGTATCACCGTTGTCAAATCTGGTTTCGCCGTGATGACCGGGGAACATTCTTCTCGGCGGCATGGCATCGGGATTCTCCTCGCCGAGGAAGGACATCCAGCCGCCCTTGGAGTTTCCGTACACGCCGATGGCATCCGTATCAAGGCAGAATCTGTCGTCGCTGAGCGCGAGATAGCGGATGAAGCGCATCGCCGCCGTATCGGAGAAATCGTTATAATGCTTGAGGGAATAGGTGCAGTTGTCCCCGGTGACGTATCCCTTGCGGGGATAGCCGTCAAAATAGCCGTAGTGATCGTTCCGCGCCATGGGCGTGTAGCCGTAATCGAACAGAACGCCGGCGTAGCCGCTGAACAGAAATCCGTTCAGATGGGGACGGTCAGGCGTGGCAGATCCGGCGCAGAGGCACTCGCTGGATCCGGCAAGGCACATGACCGGCACCTTTTTCGCGGGCTTCGTGGGGTAGATCAGATGCATATAGAGCTTCAGATCCAAGGGCGAGCCGTCAGCTCTGACGCAGTCGGTGATATCCTCCGCCAGCGTGTGCCCGATGTGCAGATAGGCGCCGTCAGCGGATGGATTGCCCTCCGCATCACACCACACGGGTTCGCTTCCGTCGGGTGCGCACTGCGTCGCCTTGCGCTTGCCGTCCGCATCCGTCCACCGGATCAGTTTATCCGCATTTGTTCCGCGGAAATCGTTGTTCCAGATCTCCACGATCTTTGCCAGAGTACCGTCCGCGCCGTGCTTATCGAATTCCCAGTACACGTTCCCGAAGGAAACGTCATAGCCTGCGGGGACGACCAGCGTTTCGGGATATTTCCCCTCGCCGAAGCCGTCGGTGTCAGAGAGAAAATCGCCCTTCATGATCCGCTGCCTGATCCCCTGCACGGACCAGTCCAGCGCCGGGCACGCCGCCTTTTCGCTTCCGGCATAATCCAGCACCACGGCGGCAAATCCGCGCTGCAGCATGCCGGAAAGGATCTCCCCGTCGGGCAGCGTTCCGATGCGCTCGGTATTCGTGTTCACCACGTAAATCATAATCGGCGTGCCGCCGAATCCCTTTTTGAGGGGAAAGTTTTCACTGTCAAAGAGGACAGTATATCGTACGGGGATGCCGATGGTTCCGTCACTTTCCAGAACACCCGCGCCGCGGGCGAATTTTTCCAGTCCGGTACAAGCAAATGCCATAAAGTCTTTCTCCTTTTTTCTGCATGCTGTTATAAATACATTATAGCAAAAATGCGGGCAGTTGGCAAGCAAGTATGCGGAATTGATGAAGAATTCTGCCGTATGGGGAGAAGGGGGAATTCCCCCGCCACCCAATCTCCGTACCTCTGCCGAAAGTTTATGCAGTCTGTGCAAAAATTCTGCGCCGTAAGATTCTGCATGCAAAATCTTACGGCGCGATTATTTTATCAGCAGGATTACGGAACATTGCCAGGCAAGGAGATTGGGGGATGAGGGGGGCAGGGGAGAAGGGGGAAAGAAACTTCGCCGTTTGAGATGGTTCTTTCCCCCTTCTCCCCTGCCCGCGGCATTCGCCGCGGAAAAGGCTGAATTTGTTTATTTTGATGTATCTTCATCCTTAAGTTAATGACATTGTACAGGACTCTCTTGATTTTCTCCTCAATCTGATGTATACTATATGACAGTACTATACAACTGCAAGGAGCAACCATCATGAAAAGAATTGATTGCAATTATTTCCCTAGATGGGTGAGAAAGTCCATCTCTTTCACCATTGATGACGGCAACCTTTCCATGGACAGAAAGTTCATCGACATCGTAAAAAAAGGCGGCATCAAGGGGACGTTCAATATCAGTTCCTTCTATTTCGATCAGTTATCCCCTGAGGGATACAGAGAATTCTACCGGGGATATGAAATCGCCAATCATGTGCGCCTGCATCCTTTTGCCCTCAAATCCGGTGTGTCTTACACGATCAAAGATACCCCCCATCCGGAAACGGCAGAGATAAATAACGATATTTATCCGCACGGGGCGGAAGACGGTCTCTACTACATCATGGGGCCCAAGGGCTGGCGGAAGATTGCCTCTGACGACGCGTACATCCGCCTGACCGCCGAATGCACCGCGCAGATCAAAGAGGTCTTTTACGATCAGCCCGCCCTTGCCTTCGTCTGGCCCTTCGGCATGCAGGATAACGGCGCCGTCTTTGAGCGGCTGAAAGCCATGGGATTCTACGCCCTCCGCAAGACCGGCGCCCTCTCCGATAAAACAAATTTCGATCTTCCCGGGGACAGAACACTCTGGTCGTACAATGCGAATCACCTCTCACTGCTTGCGGATGCGAAGCTGTACAGAGACTATCCCGATGACGGAAAGCTGAAAACGTTCATCTTCGGCGTCCATTCCGTCGATTTTGAAAGGTCCGGCAACTGGTGTGATCTGGAAGAGTTCACCGAGAAATACGGCGGCAGACCGCAGGAATTCTGGTACGCCACCAACTACGAAATCTTCCACTATGAGGACGCGGTAAAATCACTTATTATTGAGAATGATGCAATTGAGAATCCGTCCGACATCTCCCTGTACATCAAAATTGACGGAGAACCGATAATTATCGAGCCGCATACAAAACTGAAACTTTCATAAGAACACTGAAAAAAGAATTACTTACGGAGAAAAATCATGGAAAGAGTCGGATATTTTAACGGGATCATCGGAAACTATGACGAAATGACGGTCCCCTTCGGCGATCGGTCCATTTATTACGGTGATGCGGTGTATGACGCTGTGCTGGTTCTGGACCGCCGTCCCTTTGCGTTGGACAAGCATCTGGACAGACTGTACAGAAGCTGTGCCATGACGGAAATCCCCTTTGATATGCCGCGGGATCACCTCGTAAAGGAGATCAGCCGCCTGCTGGATGCTTCCGCTATGGGAAGTGTGATGCTCTATCTGCAGGTGACGAGAGGCACCGCCCCCAGAATGCACGAATACCCGGCAGATACAAAACCGAATCTGCTGATGTTCACCGCCGCCGCATCCGTACCGCCGAGAGACAAGCGCGCCTCTCTTCTCAGCATCGAGGATCTGCGCTTCAGATACTGCAACATCAAGACGACGAATCTTCTGCCCAATGTATTTGCGGCACAGAAGGCAACGGCGGCAGGCGCCACCGAAGCATTGCTCCATCGGGGAGAGCGGGTAACCGAAGCCGCACACAGCAGCATTCTCATGGTCAAAGACGGCAAGGTGATCATGCCGCCGCTGGACGAATTGATCCTGCCCGGCATCACCCGCGCGATCGTGCATGAGGAGTGCGACGCGGCAGGCATTCCCGTGGAGATCCGTATATTCACGGTGGATGAGCTGATGGAGGCGGATGAGATCATCCTCTGCAGCACGACGAAAAACGTGGTCTATGTATATGAAATCGACGGCAAGCCCGTCGGCGGCAAGGACAGAGCACTGGGCGAACGGATCCAGAATCTGGTTGCCGAAAGAGTCTGGCGCGAAACGGGCGTCCGGGTATAAATCGGCGGGAACAGGCACGGTTCCTGTACACACACCATTTCCGCATTCTGAAAAAGACCGTCGGGCACTATGCGTTCAGAGCAGATCACAGCGTGTGTCCCTGTTCATACACCTGAAATACTCCGCAAAGCCGCTATAATACAAACAGAAAAACAGCCGATGAGGAAGTTTAAACCTCATCGGCTGTTTTCATTGCAGGCGGAAATTCTCCTGCGTAAAAATCACTATTTTGCTGCGGCATCCTGCTTCTGATATTTCTCCACAAGATCGCGGATATTCTTATTGCCCGAATCCAGGACAGCGGCATAATCGGAGGCGAGCTGGTTTGAGCCGTTGGCAACCTGCTTTGCGATCAGGAAACCGCGCTGGGATGCCAGTTTATTATGCTCAGCGAGGAAATACTTTCCGGATGCGGCACGGGTGATCTTTCTGGATGCGGTTGACGGCAAAATACACGCCGTTCTGATCGGCAACGATATCGGAAGTCAGTTATGTACGATGATCAGCGCAGATGCTATCGCGGAATTTGTGATTCCGGGCGCAAAGAAACTGGTAGATATCGCGCACGAATACGGAGTAAAGGTAATATACCATTCCTGCGGCTCGATCCCTCCGGCGATTCCCATGCTGATTGACATCGGTGTTGACGTGATCCATCCTATTCAGGCGTTGGCTGCAGGTATGGATCCGCAGAATCTGAAAGATACATTCGGCGAAAAAATATCCTTTTGCGGAGACGTGGATACGCAGCTTCTTCTGCCCGGCGGAACTCCCGGGGAGATTGCGGCAAAGGTGAGAGAACTGCGGGAGATCTTCCCCACGGGACTGATTATCTCCCCCAGCCACGAAGCACTTTTGCCCGATGTACCGCCCGAAAATGTCAAGGCAATGTTTGACGAGGTGGGAAAAGTATATTGATGCATCACAGTTGCATTTCAGTTGAATTTTCACAAAAACCTAAAATTTCCCATTTATTCAAATCGCACAAAAAAAGATCCGGCAAAGCTGCAAAATCAGCCTTGCTGGGTCTTATTTTTGGTCGGAGTGACTGGATTTGAACCAGCGGCCTCTTGGTCCCGAAATAATTAAGATGTGTTTTATAGCGCGCAACGAAGCACAATATATTGTATTATTTATATGATAACGATCAACATATTGTGTTTGCGTTTGGTTTCATCCATGTTCCAACAACATGCGGTTGAACTTTTGTTGAATTTTGGAGAGAACTTAAAATCTCATTCTGACAATTAAATTTTACTCGGATTATTATTTTCAAATGTGTTGGAATCATCATTTGCCACTTTTCAGTGAAACATATAAATCATGAGACAGTAATTTCTCTATAGTTTCAGGAATATGTTTTCCCTTATCGGCGAATGTTACAGTCTCGTATTTATCATTGGATGCCTCTTTAACGAAGATGAAGTCGATAAATTCAGCACTGGCACTGTTTTCGATAGCTTTATCTCTTACACGAAGTGTTCTTGGAGAGAGCCAATCATTAATCTTCGCGCCGGTCAAATCGGTATTTTCTGTGAATCCAAGAGTAAAATCCAGATTCGTAACACCAACCTTATATGTAAGCGTCACTGTGGTCATCTCCTTTACCACACAGACAAGATTATTGGTGAGAGATGGCAAAAGCATAAGACAAGGAAGTTTTTTCTTAGCCGCTGCATAGGAATGAGTTTTGTCCACTTGAATCTGTCCGGATGTTTATTTGGATTGGGTTGCTTTGACATAGAAATCTTGGGCAGGCAAATATGAAGTTACTCCTGTCAGGTGCATAAACCGATTTGTTTGAAAAACAACCTCGAACTATGAATCCCCATATACATATAAAAAGACTTTACCTGCGAGGTTGTCCCTGTAAACATGAGATGCATGGATTATCTGAGAACGCAAAAAGTTTATCTTATCTTGTAAAGTCGCCATAAATCCGTTTCTTTCGACAGCGTGATGTAAAATTTAAGGAGGAGTGATCATATACCACTCCTCCTACTCTGCCGGGTAGAGAGTTTTCTGCTGGTTGTCAGCCGCGACACCCAGTTAAGGTGCCTGATAGGTGTGAATATCTTTAAGTCCTCCACATGGACTACAGCTTTGCTCCCTGCTGCCGGGCGCGGCACCCAGTTAAGGTGTCAAATAGGTATGGACGGTTATCCTGTTCCATAGCCAGCACAACTTTTTACGGTGCTCTCACACCGAGGATATCACTATCCTATTTGTATTATAGCCGAATTCATCTGGTTTGTCAAGTAGTTTTGAATGAGCAAATTTTGCACATACAGAAAAAGGGGTTCCACTGGGCCCCTTGCAGGGGATGAGAGTCGTTTCGTTATCAGTATATGCAGATACGGTTGTTTTAGTCGGTGTATTATTTCTGCTTTGTATATCATATTGGGAAAAACCGTACGGACTACCACTAAATCCGCACTGTATGAGGTGGTTAAGCTAACGGAAAACAACAAGCTATATCATGCTTTTTTGAATATTACCGGAGTATAATGGAGAATTTTAGGCTTGCGGCACATCGTTTGATTGCGTTGTTGCATTATTGCTAAATCCCGGAGGGAGTTGTAATGATTGATT
>SVTS01000069.1 GCA_015063645.1 Oscillospiraceae bacterium
AGCTTTGTCTGCTTGTCCGGTCTCCCGCGACAGCTTATATATTATATCACTTCGCTTTTGCTTTGTCAAGGGGTTTTTGAAAGTTTTTTCAAACTTTTTTCAGCCGCTTGTCTCAGCTCAGCGTGTCGCTCAGAGCGACCCATATATTATATCACTTCGCGTTCCCTTTGTCAAGAGGTTTTTAAACTTTTTTGAAGTTTTTGCGGTTCCTTTTGGAATTGCTTTCCTCTCGCGGACAGCTCAGATATTATACTACACTCCTCCCCTTTTGTCAATACCTTTTTGCGAAGTTTTTCAACTTTTTCCGTCTTTTTTCTTTTCGTGCCGTAATTCCTTGACTTGCCAATCACTTTATGCTATACTTTCTACATACTATTTATTAGGAGTTTGCTATGTCAATCACTTTTGTTTCTGAATCCCGCACATTTTACCTCGACGGCAAAAACATCACGTACGCATTTTTTATCGATCCGCATGATATTCCCGAGCACCTTTATTTCGGCGCGCGCATTCCTCATGATGATCTGATGCATATCCGCGCATATGGCGGCGGCACTTTCGATTCCACACTGCCCGGCGAAGATACTCATGTTGGTTATGGTCTGCTTGCACCGGAAATCGTTCAGTACGGCATCGGCGATTACCGGGAACCCTGTGTTCAGATTCAGAATGCAGGAGGAGACAGGATCTGTGATCTTCGTTTCACCGGCTTTGACATTCTCCCCCAAAAGCCTGCGATTCCCGGCATGCCTTCCATGGACGGCGGCGAAACGCTCGTTCTTCATCTGGCGGATGCTCTGAACGGATTTGCCGCCGATTTGTATTACACGGTATATGATGACGCTGACGTGATTGCACGCCGTATTGTATACAGAAATGAAGCATCCGTCCCCGTTGCGCTCCGCCGTGCATATTCGTTCACCCTTTCCCTGCCGGGTCAGGATTATGAGATTCTCACTCTGTACGGTGCATGGGCGAAGGAGCGTCACATGGAGCGCATTCCCATGCACCACGGTGTTGTTTCCATTGATTCCAAGAGATGCTCTTCTTCCGCTTCGCTGAATCCGTTCATGGGCGTTCTTTCCACCGGTGCGACGGAAACCACCGGCGAGGTGTTCGGATTCAGTCTTGTATATTCCTCTTCCTATACTTTAAAAGCAGAAGGATATCATACCGGCGAGACAACTGTCACAGGCGGTATTCATGATTTCGATTTCACGTGGCAGCTGGGCGCCGGCGAAAGTTTCGCCACGCCGGAGATTGTGATTGCCTATTCAAGCGAAGGTATCGGCGGCATGAGCCGCGCGTATCATGATGCGTACCGCAATCACCTGATCAACAAGCGTTATGTGAATACCAACCGACCTCTGCTGATCAACAACTGGGAAGGTACATATTTCAATTTCAGCTACGAAAAGCTCGCCGCAATTGTGGATGCAGTTGAAGGAACGGGCATCGACACGTTTGTTCTGGATGATGGCTGGTTCGGCAAGCGGGACAATGACCGCTCGGGACTTGGCGACTGGATCGTCAACGAAAACAAGCTGGACGGCGGACTGCGCCGCCTTATTGATTATGTACATTCCAAAGGCATGAAGTTCGGACTCTGGTTTGAGCCGGAGATGATCAGCGAGGATTCCGATCTGTACCGCGCACACCCCGATTATGCCATCGGCGTTCCGGGACGTCCGCGCTGCTACTGCCGTCACCAGTACATGCTGGATCTTACCCGCGCAGAAGTGCGGGATTACATTGTGAATGCTGTAAACACAATCCTGCACGAAAATCCCATCGAATATGTCAAATGGGACTACAACCGCAATGTAACGGACAATTTCTCCCTCGGTCTTCCCGCAGAGCGTCAGATGGAATTTGCCCATCGGTATGCGCTCGGTCTGTATGATATCTGCGAGCGGATCGTGGAAGCAAATCCGCAGATATTCTTCGAGGGATGCTCAGGCGGCGGTGCGCGTTTTGACCCTGCGATGCTGCACTATTTCCCGCAGATCTGGACATCCGACGATTCCGACGCAGAGGAGCGCACAATGATCCAGTACGGAACCTCCATTGTATATCCTCTGTCCTCCATGGCGTGCCATGTATCCATCTGTCCGAATCATCAGACCGGGCGCACCACACCTTTCGCTACCCGCGCGGACATCGCTCATCTGGGCGCGACGGGATACGAACTGGACACCACCACATTCACCGATGAAGACCGTGCCGCTGCCGCAAAGCAGACGGAAGAATACCGTGCATGTCAGAATCTCATTCTGCAGGGTGATCTGTACCGCATCGATAATCCGATGGAGTCCAACTTCTTCTCCGAAGCGGTCGTTTCCAAAGATAAGAATACGGCAATCCTGCTCTGCTACCGCCGCATGGGCAGCGTGAACAACGACGTCAAGCGCGTACGCATGGCAGGACTGGATCCCGCAAAGCGGTATTATGTACGTGAGCTGGATAAAGAACTCTCCGGCGCTGTTCTGATGCAGATCGGTCTTGTGCCCAGATTCGCGAGAGGCGATTTCATGACAGTCAAATATCACATGGAAGTCAGATAACGAGGTATAACTAATGAACATTTTCGGCAGAGAGGATTTTCTTGTCATCACGGATTATCTGAAGGAAGGCGGCGACACTGCCGATATCATCCAGCAGGTGATCGACGACAATCCCAACCGCACGATCTATTTCCCCGACGGAGAGTATATTCTGTCGCACCCGATCTGCACACCAGCCAAGCCTTCGGACAGCGTTTCCCTCTCCCTCTCCTGTTATGCGGTGCTGAAAGCATCCGATGATTGGGACGATCCCGAGGCAATGGTCCGCCTCGGCGGAAAGACTCCCGCCAACGATATCCGCACAAACGGCAGCAATTATTATTTCGAAGGCGGTATTGTGGACGGGAACGGCAGAGCCAACGGCATTTCCATCGACGGCGGACGTGAAACCGCCATCCGGAATGTGTCCATCAAGCACACCCGCATCGGCATCCACATCAAAAAAGGATGCAACGGCGCCGGTTCTTCCGATGCGGACATCCGTGATGTAAATATTGTCGGCATAGGGACAACGGATTCCATCGGTGTTCTGGTGGAGGGACTTGACAATTCTCTGACAAACATGCGGATTGCGTCCGTATTCATCGGTGTGGATCTTGTGGGCTCCGGCAATATTCTGCGGTGCATCCATCCGCTGTACACCGGCAATTCCAATTATGAGGATTATGAAAACAGCTGCGGATTCAGAGAGCGCTCTCAGAACTGGTATCACAACTGCTACAGTGATCAGTTCGGTATCGGCTTCCGGACAATCCGCGGGTCCACGAGTATTTTCGAATCCTGCAACAGCTATTGGTACTCTCCCAGAGGGGAAACCCACATCGGATTCAAGGCCGACGGAAAATTCAACGCCGTTTTAAGCAATTTCCGTGTCGGCTCCCGGAATTTCGAGCCGGAAGGACGAGCAAAGAGCATCGTTCTCTCCGTAGGCGAAGAAGGCGGTCACGGTGTGATCGACCGGCTGATCACCTATCCGGGATTCTTCTGGGATGAGAACACGGATCAGACGTACAGAGAATACCTCAAAGGGGAGCTGATTCATCCGTAATATTATAAAGGAAGCGGAGTTTTCTCCGCTTCCTTTTGTATTTACAGTATTTCGCGCCAGCTTCCGCCGACATATTCCAGCAGGATCGGCTGGGCATGGGGAACACGGCGCTGTTTTTCCGCATTGGAGTACTTCTCCCCGTGAATCAGACTGAGAATAATATGGATCACACCGCTGTGCGTTACCAGCAGCACATTCTCCCCTTCGGAGATTATCCGCGCTGTAAACGCCGTCCACGCACCGGTGATTCTTTCGTAAAAATCCTGCGGACTCTCCCCGCCGGGATATTTTTCATCCCAGCCGAGCGTATTCCAGAACAGCCCCGGATACCGCTGTTTCGCCAGTTCGTTATCCATGCCGGCAAGTTCCCCGTTATTCACTTCGCGGAATTCCGACAACTTCACAACAGGCAAACCCAACGCGTCAGATATCGGCTGTATCGTCTGCACCGCCCGGGGCAGATCGCTTGTATACAGATGCCGCAGGCACAGATACTCATTCTGCTTTCCGAGATATTCAGCCAGTGCCTCCGCCTGTTTTCTCCCTTCTTCGGTAAGCGGCTGGGCACTCCATCCTCCCCGCACGCTGTCGTCATCCTGCCCGTGTCTGATCAGACAACAGATCATATCCTCACCTCCGCATATGAATTCTGTATCAGTATATCACATAAATATGAATATTTCCGGAACAAGCTGCAAGTAAACGAACCGTTTACAGCGCAACAATGAATTGATCATTGTTTTTCACTCCAGCATCAGCTATACTATAGGTGTAAGCTTACAGAATACAGATGAAAAGGAACACGCATATATATGATACTATCGATCGGAACAACCATACGCAGACTGCGCACGGAGCAGAAGATCACCCAGGATCAGCTTGCCGCGTATCTGGGTGTCACACCGCAGGCAATCTCCCGCTGGGAAGCGGGAAACGGCTATCCGGATATTGAGCTGCTTCCGCCCATCGCCTTATTTTTCGGCATTACAACGGATGAACTGCTGGGAATCCATGAGGACGAACGGCAGGCTCGTCTTAAGGAAATCCACCGCATCATTGCGGAACACAATGAACTGGGCACCGGTGCAGAGGCAATCCCGCAGGCGCGGCAGTTCACCGCCGAATTTCCCGCTGATGAATATGTGCAGAAGCATCTCGCCGACACGCTGTGCCGGGCAAATATGTGGGAAGAAAATCCCGACAGAACCGCGCTTGAAGAAGCGGAGCGCATCTATCTGACACTCGCGGAACGAACAGCGGATATCGATTTCCGCGGGCACATCATAGAAGCGCTGGCTGCGCTGTACGCTGTGGGCTTTAAAGAGTTGAAAAAGGCGGAAGCAATCACCGAAAAACTCCCTTCCATGCGCTATTCCCGTGAGGAAATCCGTTCTATGCTTGCCTCAGCAGCGGATCAGTCTGGCGGTGAAGTAAAGCACGAATACATGCAGGACTATATTGACCGTCTGACCGACACATTGGCGATGCGTATCACCGGTTACACGATTGATCATATTCCCAACAATGCAGAACGGTGGGATGAAAAAATCGCCGTTTTTGAAAAAATGATTGATCTTTACCGCCTGGTGTACGGTGAGAACATGCTGTTTTATCATGGACGAGCCGCATATCTCTACCGCGTAATCGCCACGTACAAAATAGCGCAAAAGAATCATGAGGGTACTCTGGATGCGCTTTCGCAGATGTGTACGCACGCAATTCGCGCAGATACGGCGAAGCCGGGCGAACGCTTCACCTCTCCTTTTACGGATCGATTGATTTACCCCGAGGCCGGGAAAGATTTTGACGATCTGACCGTACACAACAATGCGTGGTACTGTCTCAGAAAAATGGAGCAGTCCCGCTACGATCCCATCCGCGAAGAAGAGCGCTTCACAAACATCCTGCAGACACTCACTGAAAAAGCGAAATAATGAAAAGGCTGCCTGCGGGCAGCCTCAAGCTGCCAATAAATCTCATTTGATTTAATGCAGATAGCAAAATGCACAACCACAGCGAATACAAACGGCATGGAACCACTACGATTCCATGCCGCCTTTTCCGTATTCGTTCCGTTTACCGAAAATTTTTCTCCATGTCCGCCAGTTTCTTCTCCCACACCGCCGAATTGCTTGCGTAGTAGGAGGCGAAATTCTGATTCTGCTGAGCCATCAAATTTCCCAGAGAAAAGCCCATGCCGCTTCCGCCGGAGTAAACCATGCCGAAGTCCAGTACAACACTCTCCATAATCAGATCAATCAATTCAACCGATTCCCTGTCGCGGGCACCCTTAACCTTCAGAGCTACGTCATACATGGCAGGCTCAACAGTTTTCCAGCTTTCCGCGCAGATTGCCTCAGTGATATGTCCGACGAAATCGGTATCTGCCGTGGTCTTCGGAATACTATCCTCGGAATGACCGCCATCTGACATGGAGTAGTAGTCCTTCTGCTCCACATTCCACTTGGGCAAAGGGATAATACCGTAATCATCCTCCATCTCACGCAGATTTGTCATGGCAGTCTGGAAGATATCGTTGAAGAACAGAGCGCGCCCTTCGTTGAACATCTTGCGGTGGTCGGTATAGTTTTCAGACACAAAGGTAGAATTGCTGTTTTCAAAGAACAGCTTATAGACGGTGTTCGTCATATCTGCCCACTTCTCCTGATTCATAGCCAGAACGGGCATATCCTTATCATTCTTGGATACAGACATCTCACCAAACGAATAGGCAAAGGGAGATGCACCACTGCTCTTATTGACTGTAAAACCGAACACGTCGCCGCTGTCCGCCTTTCCGTTGCTGTTCACGTCATTCCAGCGACCAGTGCTCAACTCCATCAACTTATCCACGGTCCAGGTGCCGTTATATACCAGCTGATTCACGTTCTCCAGATTGTAGTCTTCTGCCAGTTTTTTGTTGTAATACATAACGTAAATCGCCTTAGTATAGTATAGGTTCATACTGCCCACAATTAAGGGGGACTGACCTGCAATACTGAGGTTATCCACCGCCGTCCGATTCCACCATGGCTGATCAGGATTGATGTACTTTACCTGCTTCCAGTCGTGAAAGAATCCGTTCGGCACCAGCTTGCCGCTTTGGATCGCGTGAAGAGAAACGATGTCATAGGCATCCTCGTGAGCAGCAATAATCTGCTGTACCGCTGAGGCGCACTCGGTATGACGCATGGTTACAGTCACCATGTTTACGTCAAAACGGTCTCTGATTTTACCGTTGCGGTTGTAAATGGCACTTTGCACCACATCGGCGGAGTCCTCCTCCATGTGGAAATCAGCAACGCAGTACTGGTCAGCCAGAATACGGTATTTCCGTCCGTCGTAGTCACCGGCCGGTAACTCATCAGACACATCCTTGCGGGCTTCCAGAGAATCCACCTCTGCAACGGACGCGGCAGTTGTCTCCGGGATTGACGTTGTGGTATCGGATACCGGATCCGAAGATGCAGCACATGCGGCGGTACCCATAAGGATGCAGCCACAAAGAAGGACTGCCAATGAGCTTCTGCTGATTCTGCTGAAAGAAATCCGCCCGGAACAGGAAGAATTGCGCGTGATTATTCGCATAAGAATATACCTCATTTCTTTTTTTTAATTATATCACACATTATACATCATATATATATATATTAACATATCGTTAATATTCTGTGAACGCAGAGCGGCAAAACTGTATCTGCAATACGATATCCCTATAAAAATGCGAATCAGATCAACTTTCCTTCATTTTTTTCCTCAGCCGTTGACTTTCTCCGGGGAAAATTGTATAATATAGTATTGGGAAGCGGACGCTTCTCTTCTTTGCTTAATCTGGAGGTATTATCATGGCAAACGAAAACATCCGCTCGGGCGGCATCAGTGTCGAAATCGAGCATATTTTCCCCATTATCAAAAAATGGCTGTATTCGGAGAAGGAGATTTTTCTCCGTGAGATCGTCTCCAACGCCTGCGACGCAGTGACCAAGCTGCGCCGTCTCTCCTCGCTCGGCGAGGCAAAGGATCTGGATCTGGATGGATCAAAGATCCGGGTAATTCTGAACAAAGACGAAAAAACCATCACCGTCACCGACAACGGAATCGGCATGACGGAAGAGGAACTGCAGAAATACATCTGCCAGATCGCTCTTTCCGGGGCGTTGGATTTCGTTCAGAAATACGAGAACGCCGACACCGCTGCCGAAAGCGGCATCATCGGTCACTTCGGTCTGGGATTCTATTCATCCTTCATGGTCAGTGACACGGTAGATGTAATCACCCGTTCCTATACGGGCGGTCCGCTGATCAAGTGGAGCTGCAGCGAGGCGGGCGAATATGAGATCACCACCGATTACGAGGACGAAGATGGTCTGGTTGACGGACGCGGCACGGCAGTTGTTATGCACATCAGCGAAGAGGGCGAAGAGTATCTCTCCGCATCCCGTCTGAAGGAAGTTCTGGACAAATACTGCGCGTTCATGCCGGTGGAGATTTACTTCGAGGATGAATCCGCCGATGCGGACAAGCCGGAAGCAAAAGAGGGTGAGGAGCCCGAGGCACCGAAGCCGATCAACGACACAGATCCGCTCTGGCTCCGCCAGCCTTCGGATATTACCGAGGAAGAGTACAAGGATTTCTATCACAAAGTATTCCGGGATTACCGTGATCCTCTGTTCTACATTCATCTGCGCGCGGATTATCCGCTGAACTTCAAGGGAATTCTCTACTTCCCGCGGATTACCAACGAATACGAAAGCCTGGAGGGTCAGGTCAAGCTGTTCTACAATCAGGTATTTGTGGCGGACAACATCAAGGAAGTCATCCCCGAATATCTGCTCATGCTCAAGGGTGTTCTGGACTGTCCCGAGATGCCGCTGAACGTTTCCCGCAGCTATCTTCAGAACAGCGGTTATGTAACCAAGATCTCCGCGCACATTACAAAGAAAGTGGCGGACAAGATCAATTCCCTCTTCTCCACCGACCGCGAGGCATACGAAAAGCTCTGGCGTGATCTGAAAACCTTCGTGGAATACGGCTGTCTGCGTGACCGCAAATTCCACGACAAGGTAAAAGATTCCGTTCTCTTTGAAAAATGCGGCGGCGGATTCGTCACGCTCAGCGAATATCTGGAAAGCGCCAAAGAAAAGCACGAGAACAAGATCTATTATGCCACCGACAAGACATCACAGGCACAGTACATCTCCCTGCTTGAGGCGGAAGGAATTGAAGTAGTCCTGCTGGACCGTGTACTGGATACTCAGTTCATCAGCATGGTGGAAAGCGTCAACAGCGGTGTGAAATTCGCCCGCGTGGATGCCGAAGTGGCATCCGCCATGAAGAATGAGGGCGACGCACCGGAAATGAATGCGGCAGCAGAGCTGTTCAAAAAGATCGCCGGTGAGCATGTCACCGTAGAAGTGCAGACGCTGAAAGATGCATCCATCCCCGCCATTCTCACAGTTGCAGAAGAAAGCCGCCGCATGGATGACATGATGAAAATGTACGCCATGCAGGATGGCGGTATGACAAATTTCCCGCTGGAATCCAAGCTGATCCTCAATGCGGCAAGCCCGCTGATCGGAAAACTGGAAATAACCGCTGAAAGCGACAGCGATAAAGCGGAGATGATCGCCAAGCAGATCTACGCACTGAGTCTGCTCAGTCAGAGAAAGCTGAGCGCGGAGGAACTGACGAAATTCCTCGGCGACAGCTATGAACTGCTGAGCCGTATTTAAGCCGTGAATGCCGAAATCCGGCGCATTCTGCGCCGCAATCTGGAAGAACTTGAGCCGTCACGCCGTGCGGGAGAGGCGCTGTATGAAGGGACGCTGGCGGAGCTGGCAAAGTTCGCCTCCGGCGATGATCCTGCGGCGGCATTCAGGGAGATCTCCGATATGCCGCTCTGCTCCGCCGAATTCGCGCGGTTCTGCCGCATGACGGCTGGCGGAATCACGGATCCGCTTATTCTGGCGAAATTCCTGCCGGATCAGTCCGCCGCCGAGGATATTCCGTCCGACACGCGCACCGCGTATCTGCGCAATGCGTATACAGACCGTGCTTTCGCCGCATTTTCCCGGGAGATTCACAGGCTGTCCGCCCAGTATCAGACGTCCTTCAGCGCCGGTTGTGAGGAGGTATACTACGGCAGATGCAGTTACTGCATCCTGCCGATCCGGAATTCCGAAGACGGCACGCTGTCCTCTTTCACACGGATGATCACCAAATATGATCTGAAAATTGCCCGGGTCTGCGACATCACAACGCAGGACGGGGATTCCACGATGCGTTATGCGCTTCTGCGCCGCGGTCTGGATCTGCATGCCCCGCAGGACGGATTTCTGCAGACAACGCTGCTGCTTCCGGGGGCTGTATCCATCGGGACATTTCTCCACGCGGCGGAATACACAGGCGCGTCGGCTGAGAATATTGCTACGATCCCCCTGCAGTACACCAGCGATCGGACCTCCCTGAACATCACGTTCCGCATTAACCGGGAATCCACCGCGCCTCTGCTTCTGTTTCTTGGAGCTGTGACGGAAAGCTGTACTACGGATGGCATCTATACGCTGCACGGAGCATAGCCGCACCGGATAAGGCATATAATACACAGAATAAAAGATAATTCATGGAAAGGATCCGCACAGCGGATACGATATGACATGACAGATTACCAGAAGAATTACGAGAGATGGCTGGCAGAGGAATCTGTGGATGAAGCCACCAAGGCGGAACTGTGTGCCGTCACGGATGAAGATGACAAAAAAATGCGCTTCGGCGGATACATGTCCTTCGGCACCGCCGGTCTGCGTTCCGTTATGGGAGCAGGTACTGCGTACATGAATCTGTACACGGTTGCCCACGCCACGGAAGGACTCGCCCGGCTGATTCTGAAAACCCCCGGCGGCAAGGAGCGCGGCACGGCGATCTGCTACGACAGCCGCAACAACTCCTCCTCATTTGCCCGCCGTGCGGCTGAAGTTCTCTCTGCCAACGGCATCCGGGTATTCCTCTTCCCGGCACTCCGACCCACACCTGTGGTCTCTTTTGCCATGCGGGAGCTGGGCTGTATCGCCGGTATCAACATCACCGCATCTCACAATCCCGCCGAATACAACGGATACAAGGTTTACTGGGAGGACGGCGGTCAGCTGCCGCCGGATCATGCGGACACCGTTGCTGCTGAAATCGCCCGTGTGGATATCTTCCGTGATGTACCCACACCGGACAAGGCAGATTCCTCGCTGATCACCGTCACAGACGGCAAGCTGGATGACGCTTATGTCCGCCGCGTTCTGGCGGAAGCAGTCAATCCCGATGCCATTCCCGCAGTCGCGGATGAGATGGCGATTGTATATACGCCCCTGCATGGTGCCGGCGCTACGATGGTTCCCCGCGTACTCAAAGAAGCCGGTCTGAAAAAACTGTACACTGTGGATGAGCAGATGGAGCCGGACGGCAATTTCCCCACGCTCAAATTCCCGAATCCGGAATTTCCGGAGGCTTTTGCGCTGGGCAGACAGCTTGCCGAAAAAGTCGGCAGTGATCTGATCATCGCCACCGATCCCGACGCGGACCGTGTCGGCGCGATGGCAAAGGACAAAAACGGCGAGTTCCGCTGCATCACCGGCAACCAGATGGGCGCACTTCTGCTGGAATATATCTGCACCGCCTATGAAAACACCGGCAAGATGCCCGCTGAGCCGTATGCGGTCAAGACAATCGTGACAAGCGAGCTGTCCGCACGTGTCTGCGCGGCGCACCACGTAACGCTGTACAACGTCCTCACCGGATTCAAATTCATCGGCGAAGTTATCAAGAAGCACGAAGAAGAGGGACACGGTACGTTCCTGCTCGGTTTTGAGGAAAGCTACGGCTATCTGAAAGGCACATACGCCCGCGACAAGGATGCGGTGGTCGCTTCCCTGCTCATCTGCGAGATGGCTGCTTATTACAAGACCCGCGGCATGACGCTGATCGACGCGCTGGATGAGCTGTTTGAAAAATACGGCTGCTTCCGTGAAAACGTATTCAGCATCGCCATGACCGGCGTGGACGGTACCGCTAAGATGGCTGCGCTGATGCAGGGACTGCGTGCCAATCCGCCGGCTGAAATGGGCGGCAAGAAGCTGGCTGTTTTCAAGGATTATAAGACGGAGACGGTACTGGATCTGCGCACCGGCGAAAAAACCGGCACCGGTCTGCCTGTTTCCGACGTGCTGTATTATCTGTGCGAGGATGACAATCTGGTTGTTGTCCGTCCTTCCGGCACAGAGCCGAAGGTTAAAGTCTATGTTCTCGCAAACGGCGCGGATATGGATACGGCAGAGAAAAATGCGGAAATCTGCACTGCCGGAATCAAAAAACTGCTTGCCTGAATACAAAACGGGATGCCCTGCCGGGCATCCCGCTTTATTATTTCTTCCGTTTACGGATATATACGGCGGATACGGCGATAACTTCCACTATGTAGACAGCCGTAAACACACCATGCCGCACCGCGGCTTTTGCTTCCGCTTTGCGAAGATCGTCATAGGTGCACACCGTGATCGGCAGAACGGTTCCCTCTCCGGGAGCATACCGGATGGAGCATACGGATTTGTTATTCGCCCGATATTCGCACACCACATTGCCGTTCACATCTTCCAATGTACGGCGGTTCGCCTCTTCTTCGGTGATAATGTTTCCGTCCTTATCGTAATACACAACCGAATCCGGAACGGGCTCGGCAGCGGTCTCCACTCCGGTATCACTGAATCGGTTATAAGGGATATCCTGCTCCATATAAGCGATGAAGCTGTCGTAATCCTCAAACACCTGCCCCTTCATCAGTGAATAGGGTCCCCAGATCTCTGTGGAGGAAATATGTGTCACTGCGGTCACGCACAGCAGACCTGCCAGAATCAGAATGCAAATTCTCTGCAGACGGTAATTATACCGATAGCAGCACTCCTGCCGTTCATCCATCGTGAACTTTTCTGCGGTATACAGCGAATGATGCACAACCCGGCAGATCAGCGCATACAGGATGCCTGCTGCCAGTGCAAATATGAAGCCGTACAGTAAAAACGATTTTCCGCTCAAGCCCGTGTAAGCGTCCGGAGCAAAAATTAAAAGCGGCAATATGAAGCCCAGCAGTACGGCGATGTATCCATACAGGCGTTCCGCTGTCACAATTACTCTGCGGCGGAAATTGCCCTGCTCCTCTTCGCTGACAAGTTCATCACTTACAGCGGAAAGCGCATTATTCAGATAAATTGCCTGCAGTACCGCGGCACAAAGCAGCAGACTTAGTCCAACAAAGAATCCGGCGACGGCACGCAGCTTAAAATTGAGTCCCGATGCACCGATCAGAGCTGAGGACGCAACAGCAATGGATGCCAGAGTATGATTTGTGTAGTTCAAATGTGCATTCCTCAGGAGCAGGCGACGCTGTTTTTCTCCTTTTTCGCTGATCACGCTTTCTGTATCCGCCGCAGAATCTGCTTCTGTCTGAGCGGAAACCGGTTTCCGCTCACCGCGGAGAAGTTCATCGCAGCTGATACCGAAAATCTCAGCGATCGCAGGGATCAAAGACAGATCCGGCGTACTTTCATCCCGTTCCCAGCGACTGACGGTTTTATCGGACACATGCAGCTTATCCGCCAGTTCCTTCTGCGTCATACCGCTTGCACGGCGCAAGGCGGCAATGAAGCCGCCGATTGTTTTTCTTTCCATAAATTCCTCCGGAAGATTGATTTGACGGTGATATTCTACCACGAAGAGAGAGAGAATGCCACCCCTGAGACCCGGAATCACTCTCTGATTCCGGGAATTCCGCCGAAAAAGCATAAAAAAGCCGCGCAGAACAGTCTGCGCGGCTTTTGAAGTTTATTCCGGCTTCTGCACAGCGGCAGCACCGCCCGCTTCCGTGTCATCGGAGATTTCATCCGAATAGCTGTCGGTGAAACTGTTCAAAATAGATTCCGCCTCTTCCTCCCGGATGACAAAATCGGTATTCTCACGCAAACCGTCCTTCTTCATCATCTGTTCCAGCACTTCGATATCGCTGGTGATATCCAGGCTCTCCGCCTGGAAAAGCTGATCAAACTGCTGCTGGAAACCTGCGGTGAGCATATCCAGGATTTTCTCGATATTATCCTTTGCCTCCTGCATATTCTGTCCGGCAACGCCTACCCGCTCAATACGGCTGTAGGATTCCAGCAGTTTGAGCGTAGTCGGCAGATAATAGTTCATGAACATACGGATCCGGGGCATTTTCTCCGGTTTATCCGCCACGTATTCAAAAATGTTCCGGGTAATGCTTTCGATCTTGCGGATCCGCTCGGAAACGGCTTCATCTTTGATTTCATCGTCCAGGCGGCGGATCTTCCCGAGAATCTCGCTGAAATCCGTCAGCTCTGCAAGAGCATCATCCTCACCGTTCTCGCTGTTTTCGGGAAAAATCGGCGAAGCATTCTGCTCCACATCAGCACCGACGGAGGACATATTCCGCGTATAATCGCCGAACTGCTGTGCCACGCCGTCCGGTTTTGCATCCGGTGTCCGCATGAAGCACAGATTGGACATATCGATATACGCCTGATCGCCGAAAATACCGTCGTCGATCATCCGCTCCAGATCACGGCGTATCTTATCGATCTTATAGGATGTCGCAGAGGAGAGCTTTGCAAGGCTGCAGCTTTCCTTGTCGCCGATCAGCGTCACATAGCGCAGCGCATCTCTGGTGCGGTTTTTACGCAGATGGGAGATCAGGTGCAGCACGCCGCCGCACCCGAGAAACCACAGCATAACCACCATCATTGCCATCACATCGCCCATGGCGACAGCAACGCCCTGCGCCTCCACGGCGGCAATTGCGGCACCAAGCCCGCAGAATCCGCCGAGAACATAACAGACAACCGCCAGTGCACTGAACAGGCGGGAATGAGAGAGGCGGTTCAGCTTCTTTTTGATAGCTTTATCGTTTTTCTCTTTTTCCGCCGCAGCAGCTGCCTGCGCCAGTTTTTCAGCCTCTTCTGCCCGTTCTTCTTCCGATTTCTTTTTGGATTTATCGTTTTTGAGAGCAAGCGCGAGCACAACAGCAATAACGCCCAGCGGCAGAAGCAGTCCCAGCGCCGCTTTGGCGACGGTCCCGATCAGACCGGGCGCAAAGATCAGCACCAGCACCAGAATCCACCAGTAATCTTTCTTTTTCGGATTTTTACTCACGCATGTATCTCCTCGGTTTGTTCAGATATCGGATTTCAGTCCAGGGAATGCAGGAAGTTGATGCAGCGGCGAACTTCTTCCTCACCGGTGGGATCCAGCCCCTCGCTCTCCACCACGATCTCCAGACCGTTGGCGATGGCATACTCGCGTACTTCCTTGACAGGAGCAGTACCGAGGCCCAGGGAAACGCCCTTGCCGGCGGAATCGCCGTCCTTCAGATGAACGATATCCACGCGATTGCCGAAGTACTTCAGCAGCTCCACGGAATCCTTACCTGCCACATAGCTCCAATATGTATCGATCTCAAAACGGATATCAGTCTTCTCTTCCAGTTCCTTATGAACGATATAGCCTTCCTCACCCATGGGCAGGAATTCTCTGTGATGGTTGTGGAAATACAGTTCGATTCCCTCTGCACGGAGCTTGGGAGCGATTTCGTTGCAGTTCTTGATAAACTCATCCAGCTTTGCTCTGGTAGAAAAATCGTGGCCGGGAACGATATAACGCTTATTGCCGATTGCCTTATGATATGCCAGCGTCTCCTCAAATTTATTAACCAGATCGCCCATCGGAGAATGGGTACCGGCCAGTTCCAGATCATATTTATCCAGCATAGCCTTGACTTCTTCTGCCGAATGATCGAAGAAGCCGGCAAATTCTACGCTCTTATAGCCCATAGCGGCAACTTTGCCCAGAGCGCCGTCCAGATCTTCCTTGGTAATGTCGCGCAGGCTGTACATCTGAATTCCGTATTTCATAATAATCCTCCCGCCGCATAGCGGCTGATTTGTATTCCGGGATTTTTCCCGTTACTTATTATTATATATGTTTTTGCGAATATTTTCAATAGTCCCCGCAAAAAAATTCATCCGCCGCAGAACAAATCCTGTACAGAATCGAATTTCCCTTCTTTCCGCAGCGGCAGATCACGCCCGATTCCTCCAGCACCTTCAAAGCAGCGCTGATCCGGCGTCCGCGCAGGCGGGCGGCAGATGCAAAATCAGCCGAGGTAAATGGTTCGGGCAGCGGCGGCATTTGCGCGGCGAAATCTGCGGCAGAATGAAAATCATAGACAGCGAACATATCCACAGGCATCCGCTCAAAGCGGTGGGAGCCGCGCTTTTTCGTTTTGCTCCGTTTGCCGTCCAGAAGGCGGTATTCCTCAATTTCCAGCATCACCACCCGGATTGTCAGATTGGGATGCTGCAGATACTTCCGGATATAGATCATCTCCGGAACGGCATCAAATATTCTGCCCTTTTTGGGCGAGCGATTCTTTGCGGAAAACTCTCCCGTCTCCGGATCGATCCAGCACACCCATTTTTTCTCCGCAACCGGATACACCACCGTCACCGGACAGAGGGGCAAAAACGCCTCCAGCTTATCGCCCATGGACGCAAAGCCGGAGGTCTGAATTTCGATTATTTCGGATCCGTCGTATATATCAGCAACAAATCCTGCCAGCGGCACTTCTTCATGAGTGGGATCGCTGTCAAAATACTTTTTCAGAATCAGGTGCAGTTTCTTTTCCTTGTAGGTACCGATTCCCTCACGCGCGTGCTCCAGCACACTGGACGTATAGGCAAGCTGCAGAAACCGCGCCCGGTTCATCTCATGCTGCGCCATCAGTATTTTGTTTTGAGCCACTGCAGCAGCTCGTCGATATCCGCCTCGGAGAGTTTTTTATCGTTATACAGCGCATCCATCATCCGCACGAAGGAGCCGCCGTGATACTGTTCCACAAACTGCTCGGTGACACTGCGGAGGTACCGTTCTCTCTCTGCGGCAGGTGTATAATACCGCTCTTTTCCCTTTTTTTCCGAGGTGATATATCCGCGCTCTTCCAGCCGCACAAGGAAGGAGATCAGCGTAGGCGCTTTCCATCCCCGGCTGTGCCCCACTTTTTCCATGAGATATGCCGTATTCAGCGGCGGTTCTCCCGCCCAGATTGCCTGCATCACTTCAAATTCCGCATCCGGCAGTTTTTTGCTGTAGTCGATTTCTCTCGCTTCCGCACCGGGAATTCCCGGTGCGTTTCTTGTCTGATCCAGTGTCATATATCCGGCATTTCAGGCATACGCCTTACATGCGCCCCCCTGTCATTATTCGTCATTGATTGTGTTATCCGTCTTTTTTTCGCGCATAGAATATTATACACATGTCTAACAATTTTGTCAACGGTAAAATCGGAGTTTTTCTCTTTTTCCCGAAAAATCCGTCACGATTTTTCATTCCCGGCAAAAAATCATCCTCCGGGTATTGACTTCTTTCGCTTTTTTTCATATAATATTATTATATAGGTGTTAGTATTTCCCTTCATTCTCTGGAAAGGAGCAGACATAATCCATGGAAAACATCAGTTTAAGAAGTATCAAGTGGGAAAGCATTAAATCGATTTTTTACTCTATTGCCTTTTCGGACAAAATCAGCCGTGCAGATATTTCTGCCCAGACAGGTCTCAGCCTTATGACTGTAGGCAAAGTGGCAGATGCACTTCTGGACATGCATGTCATCGTTCAGAACAAGGAAAGCCGCAATTCTGCCGGGAGGCGTGCCGGCATGCTCAGTGTTGCCGCGGACCACTACGCGGTTATTCTGGATCTTACCAACCGTGACTTCCGGATGACCGTCATCAACATCCGTCTGGAAGTATTGGAGAAGTTCCACTACACGT
>SVTS01000070.1 GCA_015063645.1 Oscillospiraceae bacterium
GGATATACCGTATATGTCACACCCTTTACCCGATGATGGGATGTGCGGAAGTTAGCGAAGCATGACAAGACCGTATAGTAATACAGTCCACTGGTTCCGCCAACACGGAGCATTTCGTTATCGATCAAGCTGCGAATAAATTGCCGATACATTCTGCAGCGCGGATAGTCAACTACCTGTTTTAGTTCTATTTTGTATTCTTCCATAATTCCTCCCGTAAATAAATCACAGCAGTATGTCACACTGAACGTACTGCTGCATATATAAAAGGAACCATGCACAAAACTGTACACGGTTCCTTCTTCAATTCATGATGGGCTTATTCACGAAGCCAATAACATCCTGCGTCTCGTGATGATGCGCGTCTTTGCGCATTTTGGTGTAGTAATGGTGTAGTGGTGTAGTTATACATCCTACACATCTCTTGTTTTCTCTGCTTTTCTCGCGTTTTCTTGTTTTTTCGGGCACTTAATTGTCCAAACTCTTCATTGTGGGGAAGAGCAGAACATCGCGGATTGCGGGGGAATCAGTGAGCAGCATGCACAGACGGTCGATGCCGTAGCCGATACCGCCTGTGGGCGGCATACCAATCTCCAACGCATTCAGGAAGTCCTCATCGGTATGGTTGGCCTCCTCATCGCCTGCAGCGAACTGCTTCTCCTGCTCAGCGAAGCGCTCACGCTGATCGATGGGGTCATTCAGCTCGGAGTAGGCGTTTGCCATCTCCCAACCGTTCATGAACATCTCAAAACGCTCTACGTATTCCGGATTATCCGGCTTCTTCTTGGTCAGCGGAGAGATCTCCACGGGATGATCCATAACGAAGGTGGGCTGGATCAGGTGCTCCTCAACGAAGGTTTCGAAGAACAGGTTCAGGATATCGCCCTTGGAATGACGGTCCTCATATTCCACGTGATGGGCATCTGCGGCGGCACGAGCTTCTTCCAGGGTATGGATCTCTGCGAAATCCACGCCGGAATACTGCTTGACAGCATCCACCATGGTGATGCGTGCGAAAGGCTTACCCAAATCCATCTCAACACCGTTGTAGGTGATGGTGGTGGTACCCAGAACCTCCTGTGCCACGTGACGGTACATATTCTCGGTCAGATCCATCATGCCGTGATAGTCGGTATATGCCTGATAGAGCTCCATCAGAGTGAACTCAGGGTTATGACGGGTATCGCATCCCTCATTACGGAACACACGACCGATCTCGTACACGCGCTCCAGGCCGCCTACGATCAGGCGCTTGAGGGGCAGTTCCAGCGAGATGCGAAGCTTGAAGTCCTCGTCCAGAGCGTTGTGGTGGGTTTCAAAGGGACGGGCAGCAGCGCCGCCGGCATTGGATACCAGCATGGGGGTCTCCACCTCCATGAATCCCTGGGAATCCAAGAAACGGCGGATGGAGCTGATGATCTTGGAACGCTTGATAAAGGTATCCTTGGATTCGGGATTTGTGATCAGATCCACATATCTCTGGCGGTAGCGCATATCCACGTTGGTCAGACCGTGGAACTTCTCCGGCAGGGGCTGCAGACTCTTGGAGAGCAGGGTGAGCTCCGTTACATGGAGGGAAATTTCGCCGGTCTTGGTCTTGAACACGGTACCCTTAACGCCGATGATATCGCCGATATCCATCTTCTTGAAACCGGCGTAGGACTCTTCACCAAGGCTGTCGCGGGCAACGTACAGCTGCATGTTGCCGCTCAGATCCTGTACATGAGCGAAGGATGCTTTACCCATGATGCGCTTGGACATCATGCGGCCTGCAACGGTAACTTCCTTATTTTCCAAGGCATTGTACTGTGCCTTGATCTCCTCGGCGTGATGGGACACGTCGAATTTGGTGATCTGGAACGGATCGGCACCTGCATCCTGCAGAGCTTTCAGTTTATCGCGGCGCACCTTGAGAATTTCGCTGAGCTTAGCTTCTTCGTTTTCTGTTCCCTGTGCGGGATTACGAATTTCTTCTGTCATTTTCGTACTTGCCTCCGGCATGCGGAGCGCTTCCTTTCCTTGTTGTTGTACAGTGAAATCAGGCGTTCTTTGCGCGGCTGACTTCGAGAATTTTAATTTTATACTCGCCGAAGGGAGCATGAATGGTTACTTCCTCGCCCACGCGCGCACCTATCATGGCGCTGCCGATGGGGCTCTGGTCGGAGATTCTGCCTTCCAGCGGGTTGGCTTCGTTGGAACCAACGATGCTGTATTCCACTTCTTCTTCCATATCGCTGTCATACACCTTGACAACTGAACCGAGATTGACCACGTCGGCTTTGATCTCGTTCTCATTGATGACAACGGCTTCGTTCAGAAGCTGTTCCAGTTCGGCGATACGGGTAACGGTCTTTGCCTGTTCGTTCTTTGCTTCATCGTATTCACTGTTCTCGGAGAGGTCGCCGAAAGCGCGGGCTTCCGCGATCTGGACTTTGATTTCCGGAATGCGGACATCTTTCAGATAAGCAAGTTCATCAACAAGATTTTTATAGCCCTCTTCCGTATAGAGGGTTTTCTTTTCGTTTTCCATGGGAGTGGATCCTTTCAAGTTATGCTTTATTTTTATGATGATATTTTAACAACAAATTACATTTACGCCGCCCGTTGGCACGGCAAAAAGAGGAATTACTTTCTGAGCTCAGCCAGAGCCGCGAGGAGCTGATTATCTTCCTCATCGGTGACTTTGAAGATATTCTTCTCAAGCAGTGCACCCTCGGCTTCCACGACCACGTCAGGCTTTACGCCGACGCCGTCAAAGTTATCGGAATACGGCGGGCAGTAGTAGCGATAGGTAACACTGACGCCGCTGCCGTCGGAGAGCTGACGGATGGTTTGCATACTGCCTTTTCCGTAGGTCTGCACGCCTACGATGGGAGCAAGTTTATAATCCTGCAGCGCGGAGCAGAAGAGCTCACCGGCGCTGGCAGTATTCTCATTGACGAGGACGACCATTTTCAGCGCAAAGGCATCCTTATCGGAGGTGTAAACCACCTCTTCATTGCCGTCCCGGTCAAGGGTGCGGATCACGGGACCTTCGGGGAGGAGCGCATCCAGAATGGTACAGATGGAATTCAGCTCGCCGCCGGGATTATTGCGGACGTCAAAGACGAAGCCGCTGCAGCCTTTGCCCAGCAGATCGTTCACCGCATCGGCGAACTGCTGCGGGGTTTTCGCGTCAAAGCTGAGAATTTTTACGATGCCCACGGAGGGATCCACAGTGCAGACGTGATGCATAACCGTCTGCTCGGTGACGAATCCGCGAAGGATGGAAAAGCTCTTGCGCTCGGCATAATCCTTGCCCCGCGCCACTGTGAAGATCGCCTTTGTTCCGGCTTCTCCCTGCAGTTTTGTCAGAGCAACATAATAGCCCAGCTCAGCCACGCTCTGCGTCTCATCGCCTTCACCCACGTAGATGATCAGATCACCCGGCTCAACACCGGCTGCCAGCGCGGGGGAATCGGGCATGACATTCAGCACTTCGATGGCATTGTATTCGGCATTGAAGGTAACATAGATGCCGATGCCCTGCATATCGCCGTTCATGCTTTCCATATAGGTAGCAAAGCTCTCGGCGTTGTAATACTGAGCATACGCATCACCGGTACCGTATACGTATCCGGTAATGATGCCGTCCATCAGGGCATCTTCATCCAGCTCTTTCACATACAGATTCCGGAAGAGCCCGTCCACTTCAAGGAGCTTATTATACTGCGCCAGCCCTTCGTAAGCCTCATTCAGCTCCCGTTTATAGGCATTATGCAGCACATAATGGGTGATCTGGAAGGTGAGAAGTGCGCTCAGCAGCATGCACACCACGATCACGCCAATACTTTTGAATTTTTTCATGCTAATCTCATTTCTGCCGCACCACCCGGTGCAGCATGATACAATATACGCAAATCAAAGGGAATTTATGAGTTCACCACTTATTATACCGGGATGCGCCGACTTTGATGGGCGGCTCCTTGATATACGTGAAAGGATCGGTATATTTACCGTCCTTACGGAACTCAAAGTGGAGATGATACCCGGTGGAGTTGCCCGTCGTGCCGACTTCGGCGATATGGTCGCCTTTCTTCACCTTATCGCCCACCTTAACCAGCAGCTTGCTGCAGTGTGCGTAGACGGTGGACACTCCGCCGCCGTGATCAATTACGATGTAGTTGCCGTAGCTGTAGTGATACTGGGCAATAACAACGGTACCGCCTTTGGCAGCTTCGATATCGGTACCCAGCCAGCAGGCGATATCCCAGCCGCGGTGATAATCCCACACGCCGTAGAGAATGCGCCAGCCGTACGGAGAGGAGCAGTACTGCTCTGCGGACAGCGGAATCGGCCAATGCCATCCGCCGGCTTCCAGAGCCGCCTGATTCTTTTTCTGCAGCTCGATCAGATAGGCTTCCAGCTGTTTATCCAGTTCGTCTTCTGCCTTCTGGTTCTTTGCCAGTTCTGCCTGTGCGGCAGCCTGGTTATTACCCAGTTTTTTGATCTGATCGATTACTTCATCGCACTTCGCCTGGTAGTCTTTTTCATCCTCAGCCAGCTCCGCCAGAGTTGCCTCCTGCAGCGCCTTGGCTTGTTCCAGAACCGCCTTATCGTTTTCCAGCGTCTCACCGGTGGTTTCCAGCTTATCCATGACGGTTTTATTATATTCCAGCATACTGGAAACGCGCTCAAGGCGGGAAAGGAAATCGCCCAGGCTGTCCGCACCGAGGATCAGTCCGATATAGCTGGCATCGCCCTCTTCGTGAGTCAGCACCATCATATCGAGGAACTTCTGATACATTTTATCATACTCGGCCGTATTGGCGGATATTGCTTTGTTCTTCTCTTCAATATCCTCATTCAGCTCTGCCACCAGAGTATTTGCCGCTTCCATCTTCCGGGAGATGGTTTCCAGATAGCTGTCCAGCTCCGCCTTGTAGGTCTGCATGGAAGCGGATTCCTTGCGCAGCTTTGTCAGTTTCGCCTGGATTGCTTTCTGTTCGTTTTTCAGCTTTTCGATCTGATCTTCAAAAGTCTTGACCGTAGCATCCGTCAGATTGCTGGCGGAGGAAACCGGAGACGAACCGATCAGGCAGACGGAAAACATCATTACACAGGCAAGCAGTCCTGCCAGTGCACGGCGCACTATACTTTTTTTCATAATTCTCCTCCTCAGACACGCAGATATTTACCGAGAGAAATACTGGAGCCGATGATACCTGTCAGAACACCGATTGCAAGGAATGCCCACAGGAGCGGCATCTGCACGGTTTCAAAGGCAACGATGGTGATCATCTGCAGATCACTCATGACCATGATTTCCACATAGTGATAGAAATACATCTCTATCAGATACGCGAATCCGCTTGCCACAAGACCGATGATGATACCCTCAAAGAGAAACGGCAGCGTAATAAACCAGCCCGTTGCGCCGACGTAGCGCATGATGCTGATCTCGTTCCGTCTGGAGAAGACGGAGAGCTTGATGGTATTGATGATGACGAACAGGCTGACGATCACCAGAATGATGAGGAACCATGAGAACACAACCAGCACGCCGTTTTTGAAGTCGGAGATGGTCACCGCCAGATCAAGGCGGTTATTCACCTTACGGATGCCGTCGATCTGTCCCAGCAGATACGCCAGCGTTACGACCTTATCGTTATCCTCATATGTGATCGTAAAGGAATCGGAAAGCGGATTATTTTCCTCTGTGATATCCTCATAGAGGTGTTTATAATCCTCGGACTGATTCTTCATGTCCTCCAGTGCCTGCGCTTTTGTTGTGCGCGTGACTGCCGCGACGTTATCCAGCGAGCGGATCTTCGTTTCAATGGCGAGGATTTCCTCCTCTGTGGCATCGTGATCCACGAAAACCACGATCTCATTGAGCAGACCGAACTCTTCCAGATTGATATTAATATTATAAACCAGCATGGCGAAGCCGCCAAGAACCACCAGACAGCTCATCAGTACTGCCATGGAGGCAAAGGACATCACGCCGTTGCGCCAGATATTCTTGAAGCTCTGACCGATGAAATACGTAAGGCTGTAGGAACGTCTCATTCGAACATACCTCCCACACGGTCTTCGCTGATCACGCCGTCTTTGAGCACAACAACGCGCTGTTTATAGTAATCCACCAGATTCTTCTCATGGGTGACGACGATCACCGTTTTGCCCAATCGGTTGATCTTCACCAGAAGATTCATGATCTCCAGACTCATCTGGGGATCGATATTACCGGTGGGCTCATCCGCCAGAATGATTTTCGGATTATTTGCCAGCGCACGGGCAAGCGCCACACGCTGCTGCTCGCCGCCGGACAGTTCACGGGGGAAGCATTTCTGTTTATCCGCCAGATTCACCGTATTGAGAATTGCGGGAACACGGCGGCGGATCATCCGTCCCGGCGTTCCCACCGCCCGCATGGCAAACGCCACGTTTTCAAAAACGGTCTTATTGGGGAAAAGGCGGAAATCCTGAAAGACCACACCCAGTTCACGGCGGTAATAGGGGACGCGGAAGCGGGACAGCTTCGTCAGATCGTAATTATCCACTATCAGACGACCGGTGGATGGCGTTTCCTCCCGCAGAAGGAGCTTCATCATCGTGGATTTACCCGCGCCTGAATGACCCACTACAAAAACGAATTCGCCGTCCTCAACCCGCAGATTCACGCCGTTCAGCGCGTGCGTACCGTTGGGATATGTCTTTTTTACGTTTTTGAATTCAATCATACTTGTTAATCCTGCATGTAAATCGTGCGTCCGGGCACACCGGACAATTTGCAAAAAGTCCCAAATAAAAGCATTACAAGGGAATGCGCCAGACAGCGATGCCGCACCTGACGGTGCGAACGATTGTCTGACGCGTTCCCTTCTCGGTTATAAATCAGCCGGACGCGCTGAGAACACAACGGAGCATTCTCAGAATTTCATCGGTTTTGTTGTCAGATAGCGCTTGACCATCAGTGCAACTTTGAATGTGATCGCGTGGTCAAACTCACGCAGGTCAAGACCGGTAAGTTTGCGGATTTTCTCCAGGCGGTACACCAGAGTATTTCTGTGGACGAAGAGCTTACGGGAGGTCTCGGAGACATTCAGATTGTTCTCGAAGAAGCACTGAATAGTCATCAGAGTCTCACGGTCGAGAGATTCCAGGGAACCGTTCTTGAACACTTCCTGCAGGAACATCTCGCACAGTGTAGTCGGCAGCTGATAGATCAAGCGGCCGATACCCAGATTCTCATAACTGATAATGTTCTTTTCCGTATCGAACACCTTGCCCACTTCCAAAGCTACCTGAGCTTCCTTATAGGAACGGGCGAGATCCTTGATATTGTCGACCGGCTTGCCGATACCGATGGAAACACGGGAGAAGAACTCCGTATTCAGCGTATCCGCAATGGATTTGGCGAGCTTCTCGATCTCCTTCACAGGAGAATTGGGCTTTACTTCCTTGACCAGCACGATATCCTGCTCGCCGACGCTGATCACGTAATCCTTGTTCTTATCCGGGAAGATATTCTGCACCATATCATAGGGCAGCATTTCTCCCTTGGAGTGGAACTTGATCAGGAAAACCACACGCACTTCCTCAGTGCTGAAATGCAGCTCTTTGCTCTTGATGTAGATATCCGAAGGAAGAATATTATCCAGAATAATATTCTTAATAAAGGAGCTCTTATCGTACTTCTCGTCGTACAGGTTTTTGATATTGGAGAACGTCACGGAGAGAATCGTTGCGATTTTGCTGGCAAGCTTGTCCTCACCTTCCACAAAAATCACATATTCCCATTTTGATCCGCTGCCGATGGGACGATAAGTATATCCACCGAGAGTTACGGAATCCGACGTATAAGCAAGCTCATCGCGCACACCCTGTCTCATCTCACCGATTTTTACAAGTTCGCTGCACGCAATAATGACGCCATTTTCGTCGATAACACCCGTCACACGATCGATAGATTCACGCATCTGGTGAATCATCCCCTGAAAAAGACGACTCGACATAGGACGCCTCCTTTCACCTATATAATCATAAAATCGAGATATATCAATCTTGTAAAGACTACACTATATTTTACACTATTTTTTGTGATTTTTCAATAGTAATTTTGTGTTTTTTCCAATATATCTGCGAATTTTTTCATTTTTCTTTGCTATTTGACGAAAAAAGCGTCATCAGCGGTAAAAAATGTGCATATACAGGCAATAAACAAGAAACAGAACTGTCGCAATCACGGAAGCAGACACCAGAACGAAGGTCGCTCCCATAGCCGTCTTATAAACCAGACATGCAATCAGACAGAAAAGAGAGGTGCAGAATGCCATTGCGGGCGTCACAGGATAAGAAGAGGTATTCACTTTCTTGGCGAGAACGAGTCCCAGCCACACGCCGGAACCAACGCTCAGCACCCCGAACGCGATTGTCAGCGGAGTCAGCCAGTCCAGCACGAAATCAAGTTCCACCATTGCCTCACGGCGGATGGAGACCAGCGCGCAGATGCCGATGATGTTCAGCGCTGCCATAATCAGCATACGGGTCACAACGATCTGCGTTTTCTTTCTGCGGTCAGCAGCTGCCAGCACACTCTTTTTTACCTTAACAGTTTCTTTAGCCATAACCATTTCAGCCACGTCCGCCGCAGGCGGACACGCTCCTTTTCATTATTCCACGGTTTTGCCTGTCCGGCTTATCCGGACGGGAGAAAAGCGCCCTTCCATCCTCATGAGTACGGACAGACGGCACCTATCTTATAATACCATAATATTATACTATATTCCGCGCGTTTTGTCAAATCTTTTTTAGAAAAATCGGGCTTTTCCTGAGATTTTTTCAGTCGCTCACCATTTTCAGACGGGATAAGCCACCTGACCGGGCATGACTGCCGCGGAATTCTCTGTTTTTTCCAAAAAAGCTTCCAACCGCACCGGCTTTATCCAAGTGCCTCCTTTCTTTTTCTGTTAGACGAAAGGATTCAGAAAAAGTTCCGCAAAAAGCAGGGGAAAAGCTTCCGCAAAAGCTTCTCCCCTCAAGTCGTTATTTCGTTACGACACCGGCATACCAGCCGTTTTCGCGCTTACCGCCCTTTACGGTAAATCCGTTCTTTTCAAGAACCGCGATCACTTCGTCGGCTCTCTCCTCGATAATCCCGGAGACGATCAGCACACCGTTATCCTTCATGTACGCGCCGATATCCGGAGCCATTCGGATGATCACATCCGCCACGATATTAGCTACGCAGACATCGTATTTCTCCTCCGGAACGCTCTTCAGCAGATCGGACACAGCGCATGTCACGTTGGAGGTGTTGTTCAGTTCCGTATTCTCGCCGGCAATACGTACAGCTACGGGATCGATATCGCAGGCGAAGCAGTGATCCGCGCCCAGCTTGGCGGCGCAGATCGCCAGAATACCGCTGCCGCAGCCCACATCCAGCACGCTGCAGCCGGGCGTTACGTAATCCTCCAGCAAAGCAGCACAGAGGCGGGTCGTCTCATGAGTTCCCGTACCAAACGCCATGCCGGGATCCATCAGCACGGTCAGTTCACCGGGCTGCGCATCATAGGTTTCCCACACCGGGACGATCACCAGTTTTCTGCCGGTCTTGATCGGCTTATAATACTGTTTCCAGGAATCCGCCCAATCTTCCTCACGGATGCCGGAGGTGGTGATCTCCGCGTCGATGCCGCTCTCGGCGATACGAGCGCGGATATACAGCTCCGCTTCGCGGGGAGATTTTTCCTCGGGAACGAACACAGAGACAGCCGCGGTGGTGCGGTCCTTCTCCAGCAGTTCCTCATCGATCAGATCGCCGTACACGCCGTCCAGATCCTTTTCCACATCGGAAAAATCCTCGATCATCAGGGCATTGTCGATCATGCTCATGATTGCGGTCAGGGTATCCAGATGTTCACACGCCGCGCTGACACGGATACAGATCCAGTTCTGGTCATTTGTTGTCATGTCTGCCCCTCCGTTTATTTTCTCTTGAACTTCTTGAAGAATTTCTCGCGCCATTTGGCACTGCCCTCACCGCTGATTTCGGCGAACTTCTGCAGAAGTTCTTTCTGTTCATTATTCAGATTCTTCGGCACTTCCACCTTAACGGTGATATTCAGGCTGCCGCGGTTTTTGGAATTGACCACAGGAATACCTTTCTGCCGCAGGGTAAACATTGTACCCGTCTGGGTTCCTTCGGGAATCTCGTACTTTTCCGTTCCCTCCAGAGTCGGGATATCGATCTCCGCGCCCAGTGCCGCTTCGGTGAAGGAAATCGGCACTTCGCAGTACACGTCGCTGCCGTCCCTCTCAAACATGGAATGAGGACGGACGCTGATAAAAATGTACAGATCTCCTGCGGGACCGCCGTCACGGCCGTCGCTTCCCTGTCCGCTGAGAACGATCCTCTGACCGTCATCAATACCGGCGGGGATGGAGACATCCAGCTTTTTGGTGGCGCGGATATAGCCGTTGCCGCGGCAGGAGTCGCAGGGCTTTTCCACAATCTTACCGGTTCCGCGGCAGTTGTCACAGGTCTTCTGCGTCTGCATGATGCCCAGCGGTGTACGCTGCTGTACGCGGACGCGTCCTGCGCCATTACAGGTGGGACAGGTTTTGGGTGTGGTTCCTTTGGCTGCGCCGGTACCGGAGCACTCGCCGCATTTCTGGATACGCTGATAGGAGATCTCCTTCTTGACGCCAAAGACCGCCTCTTCAAAATCCAGTGTCAGGCGGACGTTGATATCCTCGCCGCGCACGGGACCGCGGCGCGCGCCGGAGCCGCCCATTCCGCCGCCGAAGAAGCTGGAGAAAATATCGGAAATATCGAAATCCATACCGCCGAAGCCTGAGAAATCGCCGTATCCGCCGCCGCCCGCTTCAAATGCCGCGTGACCGAACTGGTCGTACTTCGCCTTTTTCTCGGGATCGGAGAGAACAGCATACGCCTCATTGACTTCTTTGAAATTCTTCTCGGCTTCCTTGTCGCCGGGATTCATATCGGGGTGATATTTTTTCGCGAGGGAACGGTACGCTTTCTTAATCGTGGATTCATCCGCCGATTTATCTACGCCCAGCACCTCGTAATAATCACGTTTTGTTTCTGCCATGTCAAGTCCTTTCCGCAAACATAGGGCGGAGGAATTTCCCCGCCCTGTGTTCTGCGTATATCTTACTTATCGCTCTTATCCTCGAAATCAGCGTTATAGAAGGTGCCGTCGCCGCCCTGTGCGCCTGCATTCGGATCTGTGCCTGCGTCACCCTGTGCAGCCTGAGCAGCCTGATACAGCTTCTCAGCCAGCGGGTAGAACGCCTTCTCCAGAGCCTCGGTATCTGCCTTGATGGCTTCGGTATCGCTGCCCTTAACGGTCTCTTTCAGCTTTTCGATGGCTGCGTTCACGGGAGCCTTTTCGTCTTCCGTAACCTTATCGCCCAGCTCACCGAGGGACTTCTCGATCTGGAAGATCATGCTCTCTGCGTGGTTCTTGACCTCGACAGCTTCCTTCTGCTTCTTATCTTCCTCAGCGAACTTCTCCGCATCCTTGACAGCGCGGTCGATGTCCTCTTTGGACATATTGGTGGAAGAAGTGATGGTGATGTGCTGTTCCTTACCGGTGCCCTTATCCTGTGCGGTTACGTTTACGATACCGTTGGCGTCGATATCGAAGGTAACTTCGATCTGCGGCACACCGCGGGGAGCGGGTGCGATACCGTCCAGGATGAAGCGGCCCAGCGTGGTGTTGCCGGCAGCCATATCACGCTCGCCCTGCAGAACGTGGATCTCTACGGAGGTCTGACCGTCTGCGGCGGTGGAGTAAACCTGGCTCTTCTTTACAGGGATGGTGGTGTTGCGGTCGATGATGCGGTTGAATACGCCGCCCAGAGTCTCGATACCGAGGGACAGGGGAGTAACGTCCAGGAGCAGAACGTCCTTGACATCGCCGCCCAGAACGCCGCCCTGGATAGCTGCGCCGATAGCAACGCACTCATCGGGGTTAATGCCCTTAAAGGGTTCCTTGCCGATGAAATTCTTTACTGCGTCCTGTACAGCGGGAATTCTGGTGGAACCGCCGACAAGAAGAACCTTATCAACCTGGGATGCGCTGAGACCTGCGTCTGCCAGAGCCTTCTTGGTGGGAACCATGGTACGCTCTACCAGATCAGCGGTCAGCTCATTGAACTTGGCGCGGGTCAGGGTTGCATCGAAGTGCTTCGGACCGGTTGCATCTGCGGTGATGAAGGGCAGGTTGATCTGGGTGCTCATGGTGCCGGACAGCTCGATCTTTGCCTTCTCGGCAGCTTCCTTCAGTCTCTGAAGAGCCATCTTGTCGGAACGGAGGTCGATGCCGTTCTCAGCCTTGAAGGTGTCAGCAATCCAGCCAATAATTCTCTCATCGAAATCGTCGCCGCCCAGACGGGTGTCGCCGTTGGTTGCCAGAACCTCAAATACGCCGTCGGAGATCTCAAGCAGGGATACGTCGAAGGTACCGCCGCCCAGGTCGTAAACCATGATCTTGGCGTCTACGCCGTCCTTATCCACACCGTATGCCAGAGCGGCAGCGGTGGGCTCGTTGATGATTCTCTGTACGTTCAGACCGGCGATCTTACCGGCATCCTTGGTAGCCTGACGCTGTGCGTCGGAGAAGTATGCGGGAACAGTGATGACCGCATCGGTCACAGGGCTGCCCAGATACGCCTCAGCGTCTGCCTTCAGCTTCTGCAGGATCATCGCGGAAATTTCCTGAGGAGTATACTTCTTGCCGTCGATCTCTGCCTTGAAATCGCTGCCCATGTGGCGCTTGATGCTCATGATGGTGCGGTCAGGGTTGGTGATTGCCTGACGCTTTGCGATCTGACCGACCATTCTCTCGCCGGTCTTGGAGAATGCCACAACGGAAGGAGTGGTTCTCGCTCCTTCGGGGTTGGGAATAACGGTGGGCTCGCCGCCCTCATACACGGATACGCAGGAGTTGGTTGTACCAAGATCTATACCAATAATCTTTCCCATAACTGAATTTCCTCCAAATAATAATTATATGATATTTTGTTTGTTTTCTTTTAGTTCGCGGTCCTGACCATCGCGTAGCGGATGATCTTATCGCCTACGCGGTAGCCGCGCTGGAATACTTCCAGAATCTCGCCTTCGCCGTACTGTTCGTCATCCACATGCATCACAGCGTTGTGCAGCGCGGGATCGAAGGTCTCGCCGGGTTCGCCGAAAGCGGTGATATTCATCTTGCCCAGCACTTCGGGCACGGATGAAAGGATCATCTTCACACCCTCTGCCGCCTGTTCACCCTCAAAAGCGGATGCCCGCTCCAGATTATCCAACAGCGCCAGCAGATTCGTGATGCAGTCCGCTTTTGCGTCGGCGTAGATGCCCTCGCGCTCCTTGGCAGTGCGCTTGCGGTAGTTATCGTACTCAGCCAGCGTACGCAGGTATTTATCCTTCTGCTCTGCCGCATCGGCCTCGGCGGCAGCCAGCTTTTCGCTAAGTTCCTTATTCTCGGCACGGAGTTTCTTTGTCTCCGAGCCTTTCTTCCCCTTACCGCTATTCTCCTCCGCGGGCGTTTCCGCTTCGGTCTGCGCGGTTTCGGGTGTGTTTTCAGACGCAGTCTGCGGCTCTTCTGCCTCAGGCGTCTGTACCGTATCTTTTTCGTCCATCATGGCTATGTGTTCTCCTGCCTGTCATTTTGTTTCGGGAGCAGTCCGGCATTTCTGTCACCGCCGTCGCCCAGTGCATCCCGTATCCCGGCGGACAGCTGATCTATCATGGAAATCACGCGGGAATAATCCATGCGCGTGGGTCCGATAATACCGATGGTACCTACCACGTGACCGCCGCTCTTCACCGTTTTCAGGATCAGAGTGGAGTTATCCATGATCTTCACCAGATTCTCATGACCGATATAGACCTGTACCTCACTGTCATCCCCGCTCTGTTCCAGAGCCGATGTCTCATCGGAGATCAGCCGCAGAAGATCGTCCTTCTGTTCGATCATCGCAAGCATCTGTCTGAGACGGTCCATATCATAATATTCGGGATAGGACAGCAGACGGTTGACGCCCTCGAATTTCAGATCGCCGCCCTCAAAGGAGGTCAGCGTCTCATACACGCCCTTCGCAACCGGATTCACCAGATAGGCGTACACGCCCATACGGCGCTCCATCTCCATCAGCAGCGGCAGGGTGATCTCATCCGCCGTGACGCCGTGCAGGCACTCGTTCAGCGTGGCTGCCAGCAGTGCACCGGCATTTTCCGGAATCGGCGCTTCGCAGAGGATGTATTTGCTCTTCACAACGCCGCTGGACATGACCATGACCAGAACCAGCTTCCGCTCTTCCATGCGGATGACCTCGAAGCGGGTCACCACATTGCGCACATTCCGGGGACGGAGTGCCAGCGCGGTGTAGTTGGTCATGGAAGAGGCGAGCCGCATGGCTTCCTCCAGAATATTGTCAAGCTCCGACTGTCTGGATCGAAGAGCTGTTTTCAGCTCGGCAATCTCCCGTGCGGTCATGTTATATTTTTCAATGAGAGAATCCACATAGAAGCGGTAGCCCGCCTCGCTGGGGACGCGGCCTGCAGAGGTATGGGGCTGTTCCAGGAAACCCATATCTTCCAGCTCCGCCATCTCATTGCGGATTGTAGCAGAGGAATAGGCGATCTGCTTATACTGCATGAGATATTTGCTGCCGACCGGCTCGCCCATCTCAATATGTGCCTCAATTACCGCTTTCAGAATCAGTTTCTTCCGATCGCTCAGCTCTTTCCGCTCCATATTATCGCGCTCCTCCCTTTGTTCGTTTTTTGTTTTAGCACTCTTTTTGTTCGAGTGCTAACTTACGTATAATAATTTACCATTTTACCGTCCCAAAATCAACACTAATGTGCGTACATTTTGTTAACATTTCGTGAACGACATCTTTTTTTATCACTGCACCGCCATGACTGCGTAAAATATGCAGCAAATCCCCGCGCAAATCGCCGAAGTAATACAAAACAGAGTTTGCGCAGATTTTTATAAAAAATAAGCCGAACTCTGTTTTTATTTGATTTTCGCAAAAAAGAGAGATGCCCATCCGGAACATCTCTCTGCTTTCCATGGTATATTATTTTCCCACACGCAGCTTCCTCGCTGCCGCAGCGGACAGAACACAGACTGCCGCAAGCAGACAGGCGGGATCACCTGTCGGCGGTGCAGCCAGCTCCGGCATCTGCCATCCGGCAGGAGCCATGTAATTCGGTGCCGCTCCGGCTTTGCTCAGTGCTCCGTAATCGCCGCTGACGGCACGCACCGAAAGAATCTCCGCGGATGCATTGCGCAGCACGAAGCCCCACCCCGCGGGATTCACCTGCACCAGTTTATCCGGCGCACTGCCGGCAACATCCACACCGGCGACCGACAGACGGAAATCCGTCATATATCCATAATGCACAAGGATGCGCACTGTGATTTCCTCACCCGCTGCAGACGCTTTCTTCTGTATATCGCTTATTTCCCGGGAATATCCGTCAATCGTTCCGTTCGCCCTGAAGATCAGTTCCGTTCTTCCCGAGGGCGCATCACCCTGACTGCTCAGTAGAAATCCCAGATATCCGTTTGAAGACGCGATCTCCGTAAAACGGAAGACAAATTCGATCACATATGTATCAGGAGCTTTCGCAGGATCCGGCAGGAGGAGATATGATTTCTCCCCATTCGGCGCTGTAAGATAGAGCGCACCGTCACTGAGCTTCACAGAAGATGTTTTTCCCGACGCCGTACCCATATACACGCCCGTATCCCGCAAAGAGGTATATTCCCCGAACCTGGAGGCATAGAAAGTCGGCCCCGCATCCGCCGCCCGCGCAGGCGCACAGAAAACAAAGCTCAGTATACACAGCAAAAGACAGACAGCGCCGCAGCGCGGCACACGGTTTCTCATAGTGCTAATCGCCATCAGGCAGCTCCTTGTTCAGATTCTACTATTATCATTATATTCCAAACAGAGAAAAATGCAACCGTTTTCTGCATATTGTAACAATACTGCAAAAATTCGTCACAGTCGGGCTGATTTTCCCAGCCGGCGGTGCGTCGTTTTCCCGGCAGGGGATAAAAAAGCCGCGCTCCGGAAACGGAGCGCGGCTGAATGTCGCAAATTAGTGAACGATGTAACGCTCGGTATCCTTGTCGAAGAGGTGAACTCTGGACATATCGATAGCAACCTTGATAACGTCGCCGGCTCTTGCGGTGGAGCGGGAGGATACACGTGCGATCAGGTTCTGCTCCTCTGCTACGAGGTACAGATAGATCTCAGCGCCCATAAGCTCGGTAACTTCAACGTCGGTCTCGATGATGGAATCGGGCATGCTGGAGAGATACATGGGCTCGTCGTGGATGCACTCAGGACGGATACCGAGAACAACATCCTTGCCGATGTATTCCTTAACTGCAGGATCGTTAGCCTTTTCAGCCGGCAGCTTCAGGGAGTTTACGCCGAAGGTAGCGTAAATGTCTTCGCCCTTCTGCTCGAGTGTGCAGTTTACGAAGTTCATCTGAGGAGTGCCGATGAAGCCTGCAACGAACAGGTTCACGGGCAGATCGTACAGGTTCTGAGGAGTATCAACCTGCTGAATCAGACCGTCCTTCATAACTACGATACGGGTAGCCATGGTCATAGCCTCGACCTGGTCATGGGTAACGTAGATAAAGGTGGTACCGACTCTCTGGTGAATCTTGGTCAGCTCGGTTCTCATCGTTGCACGGAGCTTAGCGTCCAGGTTGGACAGCGGCTCGTCAAGCAGGAACACGCGGGGGTTACGAACGATCGCACGACCCAGTGCAACACGCTGCTTCTGACCACCGGACAGAGCCTTCGGACGACGGTCCAGAAGGTGGGTGATGTCGAGGATACGGGCAGCTTCCTCAACGCGGCGCTTGATCTCCTCCTTGGGAGTCTTGCGGAGCTTCAGACCGAATGCCATGTTGTCAAACACGGTCATGTGCGGATACAGAGCGTAGTTCT
>SVTS01000071.1 GCA_015063645.1 Oscillospiraceae bacterium
TCGGACGACGGTCCAGAAGGTGGGTGATGTCGAGGATACGGGCAGCTTCCTCAACGCGGCGCTTGATCTCCTCCTTGGGAGTCTTGCGGAGCTTCAGACCGAATGCCATGTTATCAAACACGGTCATGTGCGGATACAGAGCGTAGTTCTGGAACACCATCGCGATATCGCGATCCTTGGGAGCTACGTCGTTAACCAGCTTGTCGCCGATGAACAACTCGCCCTCGGAGATCTCTTCAAGACCTGCGATCATACGAAGGGTGGTAGACTTACCGCAGCCGGAAGGGCCGACGAGGATCAGGAACTCTTTGTCCTTGATCTCCAGGCAGAAGTCGGAAACGGCGGTAACGCCGCCCGGGTATTTCTTGTAGATATGCTTCAGGGAAAGGCTTGCCATGTATGTATCCTCCTACATAATATCCATTATATTCTGATTAGCCGGCAGGCGGCGGAATGCCGTTTGCCTACTTTTAGCTGATATATATTGTACCAAAAAACTCGACAAATGGGAAGAGTTTTTTTCTCCAAAATTTCATTTATTCCTTTGGCGATTATGCACAACAACAGCCGTGCGCAGTGATTTTTGTCCACGGTTTTACGGGATTGCATTCTAATCCAATTAGAGATTCTTCATGGAAAGTCCGATTCTCTTGCGCTGAACATCCACAGTTTTCACCCGAACGCGCACCACATCGCCCACGGAAACCACATCGGCGGGACGCTTGACAAAGCGGTCAGCCAACTCCGACACGTGCACAAGTCCGTCCTGATGAACGCCGATATCCACAAACGCACCGAAATCGATTACATTGCGCACCGTTCCGGTGAGGATCATGCCGGGGGTCAGTTCCTCCAGCGTCAGCACCTTTTCACGGAGCTGCGGCGGCGGAAGCGCATCACGAACATCACGCCCCGGCTTCTCCAGCTCACCGATGATATCGTTCAGCGTTGCCTCGCCGACGCCCAATTCCTCCGTCAGCCTGGCAATGCCGTACGTGCGCGCCTGTTTGCCAAGCTCCGGCAGCCCCCGCCGGGCATCGGCGGATGCGTAGCCGAATTTCGCCAGAAGCGCTTTTGCCGCCTCATAGGATTCGGGATGCACGCCCGTGTTATCCAGAATCTCTTTGGATCCCGGCACGCGGAGGAAACCCGCGCACTGCTCATAGGCTTTCGCGCCGATCCGCGGCACTTTCAGTACCTGGGCACGGGAGGTAAACTCACCGTTTTCATCCCGGTATTTGACGATATTCTTCGCGCTGGTGGAGTTGATGCCGGCGATATAGGAGAGAAGCATGTAAGATGCTGTATTCAGATCCACGCCGACGGCGTTTACACAGTCCTCAACAACACCGGAAAGCGCCTCATCCAGCCGCGCTTCCTTCATATCATGCTGATACTGTCCCACGCCGATGGATTTGGGATCGATCTTCACCAGTTCTGCCAGAGGATCCTGCAGGCGGCGGGCAATGGAGACAGCAGAACGCTGGGTCACATCGAAATCCGGAAATTCTTCCGCGCCCACTTTGGATGCGGAATACACGGAGGCACCCGCTTCGCTGACGATGATATACTTGGTATCGCTGTCGATCTCGGACAGGGTTTCCGCGATGAACATCTCGCTCTCGCCCGAAGCGGTGCCGTTGCCGATGGCAACCACATCCACCCCGTACTTCGCGATCAGCTCTTTGACGATTTTCTTGGACTGTTCGATCTTTTCGTGCGGCTTTGTGGGATAGATCACGGCAGTATCGATGACCATGCCGGTCTTATCCACCACAGCCAGTTTGCAGCCCGTGCGGTAGCCGGGATCGTAGCCCAGCACAGTCTTGCCCTTCAGCGGCGCCGCCATCAGCAGATGTTTCAGATTATCGGAGAACAGCTTGATGGCGCTCTCTCCCGCCGTCTCCGTCAGGGATGCACGGATCTCCCGCTCGATGGAAGGGGCGATCAGGCGGTCATACGCGTCACACACGGCTGCCGCCAGCCATCGGAACGCGGGGCTCTTGTAATCAGTGATCACGCGTCCCATCAGCGCATTCAGGATCAGATCCCGATCCACCTCGACGGTGATCTTCAGATGTTCCTCCGCCTCGCCGCGGTTCATGGCAAGGACGCGGTGGGACGGCACGCTCTTCAGCTTATCGCTGTAGTCGAAATACATCTCATAGGTGGGATTGCCGTCGCCGACCTTTGCGGAGCGGATCGTGCCGTATTCTACAGTCAGGGAACGGATATCCCGGCGGTATTCCGCATTGTCGGACACATCCTCCGCGATGATATCGGATGCCCCTGCCAGCGCTGCATCCGCGTCGGGCACATCCTTTTCTTCATTAATAAATGCCGCTGCAGCTTCCTCAATGGAAGGAGAATAGCTCTTCCGCTGCTCCATGATCAGCGCTGCCAGCGGTTCCAGTCCCCGCTCGCGAGCAACGGATGCACGGGTCTTGCGCTTCGGACGGAACGGTCGGTAGATATCGTCGATCTCCGTCAACGTCTGTGCCGCGGCAACTGCCGCTTCGATCTCGTCCGTCAGCTTGCCCTGCTCACTGATAAGATTCAGCACTTCCTCCCGCCGTTTCTGCAGATTCCGCAGATATGTCAGACGTTCCGTCAGCGTACGCAGCTGATCGTCATCCATACCGCCGGTGACCTCTTTGCGGTAACGGGCAATGAACGGCACCGTATTGCCTTCGTCCAGCAGTTTGACTGCAGCTTCGATCTGTGTTTTCTTCAGGGATAATTCGCCTGTGAGTATGTCCAGTATTTCCATGTAAATCTCCGTTTTATTTTCTGCCTGCGCTCCTGCGCAGGATTTCTTCCTCTTCCGGTGTCAGATAACGCCACTCGCCCCGTGCAAGGGATTCGTCCAGCGTGAGGCCTCCGAAGCGGATCCGCTCCAGTTCGGTGATCTTCGAACCCACCGCTTCAAACATCCGCTTGATCTGGTGGAATTTCCCCTCGCGGATTGTGATCTCGCCGCCGGCACCGCCGTCTGTGCAGACGACCTCCGCCGGTCGGGTGATCAGCCCGCCGATATCCACGCCCGCTTCCAGACGCATCCTCTGCTCCTCTCCGATGGGAGGATCACAGCGGTAGCGGTACGTCTTGTCCACATGATGCTTAGGCGAGAGAAGCTCATGTCCCAGAGCACCGTCATTCGTCACCAGCAGAAAGCCTGTGGTATCAATATCCAGCCGCCCGCAGGGGAACAGCCCCATCCGCACAAATGCGGGATCCAGCAGTTCCATCACCGTGGGACCGCGATCCTCCGTAGCGCTGACGTAGCCCTGAGGCTTGTTCAGCATCACATAGATAAACTTCCGCCACAGAAGCGGAACGCCCGCCAGCGTCACCTGCGCCGTCTCCGGATCAATATGTCTTGAGGGATCCCGGATCACTTCCCCGTTCACCGACACTTTGGACGCACGGATCAGCTTCGTCGCCTCACTGCGGGAAGCGGCACCCGTCTCTCCCAAAAATCTGTCCAGCCGCAAAACCGACCTCCGAAATCAGAAAATCGCCCACAGAACCGCTACGGAAACCGCGAAAAAAACGATCGCCGCCAGCCCCATGAGAAAACCAACGGCAAAACTGCGCATAAAAGTCCGCAAAATCACAAACCCCGCGTATAGAATTCGGGCAGACGGACAAACTATCCGCAAACCCGTGCCGTTAGTATAGAGATATTTTACCACAAATATACACTCTTGTAAAGACGGAAGAAATTTTTTCAAAAATTTTTGAAAAAAGGGTTGACAAATCATTTGCGAAGTGGTATACTATTACCCGTCCGAAAGACATTGCCGAATTGTGTAACGGTAGCACGACAGACTCTGACTCTGTTTGTTGGGGTTCGAATCCCTATTCGGCAGCCAAATGAAAGAGAACAGGTTCCCCGACAGGGGTGCCTGTTCTTTTTCTTTTGCAAGAAGAGGGATTCGAACGGGTCGGTAGTGAATGACCGTCCGGGGGACGGTTTTCCCGCACCGCGAGATTGCCGTTGGCAATCTCGCCGAGGACGCATAGCGTCCTCGACCTGACACGAGCCCGCAGGCGAGACCGAATCCCTATTCGGCAGCCAAATGAAAGAGAACAGGTTCCCCGACAGGGGTGCCTGTTCTTTTTCTTTCCCCATCCCCCCGAAACATCTTGCCAAACGAAAAAACTTGCAGTATAATAGGCATATACCCCATTTTCCCGAAAGGATGGATGATCCATGGAAATCATATCCGCAAAAGACCGCGAAATTCTGCGTGAGACAGCTGCCCGCAAGGCGGCATTGGCGCACTGCGCACGCAATGACGAAATCCTCGCCATGTGGGAGAAACAGGCGAAAGGTATCCGGGATACCCCCACTGTCCGTCTGCTCTTCTCCAATTTCCGCGACGAAGTGATCACATCCCGCCTCCGCTGCGAGGGAAACGATGCACGGAAAATAGAGTCCCAGCTGCTCGCTTCCATGGTCGGGCGGGAGCTGTTTGACGATGATACGCCTGTTTCTGACACATTTGATGTAAATCTGTTTGCGGGTGTGTCCCCGTTCAGCGCCAGACCGAAACGCACCTACGCGAAAAATTCCAAGGGATTCCACATCGATCCGCTGACCGATGATATCGAAGCGGATATGGATCTGTTCCGCGGCGGTTCGTTCTCCGCCAATCTGTCCGGTACAAAAGAATACTGCGCATATGCCGACGGAATTTTCGGCGATATTCTGCCCTCACGCATCACTCTGCCCTCTCTGAGCGGCGCGATCACCAATCCGCTGGTACAGCTGATCGGCATGGAGAATTACTATCTCTCCATGTACGATGCACCTGATGCGCTGCATGAGATTATGGAAATGGCAACATCCCTGTTCGAACGGTATTACGATTATCTGGAAGAGCAGAAGCTGCTTCTGCCCACAAACGGTATTTCCCCCATCGCGCAGGAATCTTTCGCTTTCACAGATGAATTACCCGAGGAGGGACCGATCACCTCCACCTCGCAGGTATGGGGATTCCTCGAATCCCAGGAAACCACCGCCGTATCCCCCGAAACCTTCGGCGAATTCGTCTATCCGTACCAGGACAGACTGGTCAGACGCTACGGACTCCTCTCCTACGGATGCTGTGAGCGGGTGGATGCCATCTGGGAGGAGTATCTCTCAAAATGGAGCAATCTGCGCAAGCTGTCCGTCTCGCCGTTCAACGATGAGCGGTGTGTGGGCGAATATCTGCGCGGCACACGTGTGGTTTATTACAGCAAGCCCCGTGCCGAATTCGTCACTGCCCCCGGTCCGCTGGACGAGGATGCTCTCCGCATCTATTTCCGCGAGGTAGCCGAATCGGCAAGCGGATGTCTGTTTGAGGTGGCACAGCGCGAAGTCGGCACGATTTTCGGAGATTTTGAGCGGGGACACCGCTACGTGGAGATTGCAAAGGAAGTAATCGCCGATCACTGGAAACCGTAAAAACAAGATCGGATTATCGGTTTTGTGAAACCATCCCGGAAATACAGGAACCCCGAAAAGCCAAACGCTTTTCGGGGTTCTGTCTTAAGGCAATACCGCACAATCCTCGGCCAACGCCTCGACGGCACATTTTCTTGCATCTTTTCCGTCACTCTTCACAAATTTCGTCGGCAGAGGAGTCACTCTTGCCTCCTCAATTTGTTTCGATTGACGAAAAATCTGACGGCGCAACTGCACCGCCGGAATTGTGCGGTGCTGCCTTAATTATTTCAGCAGTCCACGTCAATGCCGTACATGGCGCCGTATTTTTTCGCCTCATCCCAGCGATCACGCCAGAAGCCCCTCGTACCGTAGAACAGTTGTCCGGGATCGGCAATATCAATGGGAGAACCGTCCGGCTTCTGGTTCCATGACAGCAGTTTCTTTCCCGATGCAAGGATACGGGAAAGCAGCTCGTCCCAGTTCTGAAGGGACGCTGTACCCTCCCCCGGCTGCCACTGGATGCCCCAGATACCGTCGATGGCAAGCAGCTGATCCAGATGCGGGATCTCGCCTACGCCGTCCATGTGGTAGATCGCCTTCGTCATGCGGTCCGCGGTGGAAGCAAGCTCCCAGCCCACAAACTGACGAAACATATCCGGGCTGATCATATAGGAGAAATCGCTCTGGAGCATGTAGCCCGGCTCCTCACCGTACACGTTGAACCACTGAGAATATCCCTGTGCCTCGGGACGGAGGATATCGTTGAACTTATCGTAATAGACAAACCACAGCTGCTGCAGTTCTTTCACACAGCGGAGCACCTCATCGGGATTGTCATACAGATCAAACAGCAGATTCTCCGATCCCCGGAAGCTGGCAAGCACGTCCATGATGCCGCCCAGATCGGGCATGCCGACAACGACCTGACCGTGCCAGACTTCCATCGCCGCCTCCAGCGTATTGATCACACGACGGAGATAGACGTTGTTCTCCTCATATTCAAAATGCAGCTCTTCGATAGGCGTCTCCTTCTCGGGGAGAAACCAGATCGTGTTCTCGGCAGGCGTGGGCTTGCAGCCGAGGAACGCCGCCATAACGCCTGCGCCGAATCGCTGGGTATAGAAGATTGGAAAGGCTTCCCCATGGAATTTCTGCCGGGAAAGCTCATAGGTATGTGCTTCGATGAACTGCCGGGGATCGATGGAAAAATCCCACGCGGTAGGGAATTTGAGCAAGGGTGCTTTCGTAGGCGCGATAGACGATTCATACCCGCCGGTGATAATCGGAACAATGGGGCGCTTCAGCTCCCCCGCCCACCATTTGCGGTATGTCTTTCTGAGTTGTTCGTACTGCTCATCGGAAAAACGGATACCGGTTTTGTATTCCATAGTCAACTGTCCTCCTAATATTTTTCAGTATCGCTGTTTTATTCTATCAGTTATTTGAAAGGGAATCAAGAGAGAATGTGGATCCGGGCAATATTTTCCCAAAACTCCACAACATTTTATGCCTGCTGTTTTTTCCGCGTCTCTCGGTATACATCCAGCGTATCGGGAAACAGATACTGTTCGTGCTCATCGTCCCGATGCATGGTGACCTGCACACTCCGCTGGGTACGGTATTCTCCCGGCGTTGTCCCGGTGATGTTTTTGAACTGCCGGTGAAAGCTGCGCTCACTGCCGAATCCGCTTTCCAGCCCGATCTCCAACATGGATTTCGCGGTTTTTGTCAGAAGTGTTTTGGCGTATTCAACACGGATACAGGCAAGCAGCGTACAGAAATTCAGTCCGAGGGAAATTTTGAAGCAATGGGACAGATAATTGGGGCTGTATCCCACCTCATGCGCCACCGATTGCAGGGAAAGAGGCTCCGCAAAATGATCGTTCACATAGCGGACAACCCGGCTGAGCACATGGGAATCATAGGAGCATTCCACCAGCCGCACCTGTCTGGAAAAATCCGCCAGCATCATATACAGGCAGGAAAGGACAGCATAAAACGATTCACGGGCAAAATTCCCCTCCTCCGTAGCGTAATCGACAAACATCTGCCGGCTCATCGGAGATGCATTAAAGACTGCATGCTCCCCCGCTTTCCCTTCCGCATTCCGGAAAAAATCGGTAAGAAGCGATGGGGAAAAGGTATAGATCACCAGAAAAACCTCTCTCTCCGCCTGAAAGCTGTGTGCCTGATAGGGGAAGACAAATGTAAACTGTCCCGTGCGGAGCATTTCCGTCCGTCCGTTGACCGTAACTTTCATCTCCCCATCCAGCATAAGCACCAACTCCGCGAACTGATGAAAGTGGATGGGAATATAGTATTTCTCCTTGCAAATCTCATATTTGAACGTATCTTCCGTTCCCCAGTTGGTTCGTTGTGCTTTCATATATCTCCCTTGGCTGACGCCGTCAAAAAATCACTTATTGGCAGAAACATCCGCTGTTTTTGGCTGATTTCGTCAGTTAGTGTATGCTATAATTATATTGCAGGACGATACTGCAAGTCCATTATAGCATGGGCTGTACGTTCTGTCAAGCAAAATGTATCACGCTCTGTGTGCAGAGGGTGGTATGGGACTCTCTCATATATTCAACAATACGGCGGCACAAAAAACACTCAATGAAAAGGAGAACATGCAATGAAAAGATTTCTGTCTCTTGCTCTCGCACTTCTGATGATGGCAACGCTTGCTGTCGCAGTATCCGCCCACACAAGCGGCAACAACTGGGGCGATATTCCGCTTTACAAAGGCAAAATCACCGTTGACGGCGTAAAAGATGCCATCTACGACAAAGGCTTTACCGTCAATATCAACAACCGTACCGACGGCAAGACCGGCGGCGCTACCGGCAAGGCATACATGCTCTGGGACGGCAGCAAGATGTATATCTTCGTTGAAGTAACCGATGCTGATATTGTTAAGTTCAATGCCAGCGCAGCCGAACACAAGAATGAGGGTGTTGAGTTCACCCTCGACTACAGCAACGCCGGCTCGAATCGCTGCAAGGTTTGCGTTAACGTAGGCAACAACAGTGCCAACAAGATGGGCGACTCTCCTGACGGCATGTACAGCGTGCAGTGCAAAACCTCCGCTAAGGGCTACAATGTTGAACTCGTATGCGATCTGAGCAAGCAGAACATTCAGCCTGTCAAGTTCGGCGTTCAGTACGGTATCAACCTGCTCATCAATGATATCACGGGCACCGACACCCGCGGTATCATCCGTACTGTACACAAGAACAACCCCACCGAGAACGAAACCGCAAAGTATGACTACATCACCCTTTCCAACAAGGAAGTAAAGATTGAAGCGCAGACCACCAAGCCTGCTGCACAGACCCAGAAGCCCACTTCCTCCACCACTGCTCCCGCAACCGCTGATGTATTCACCGTCATCGCTGTAGCTGCAGCTGCTTCTCTGAGCGGCGTTATCGTTTCCAAGAAGCGTAAATAATCTGCATCATCGCAGGAACTGACCGTAAAAACACAGCGGTCAGTTCCGCGCGAAAACAGTTTATCCTGTCTATTCCGCCGGGTATTTGTTGAAAAAACAAAAAGAGACTTCCGCACTGCAAAAGTGCGGAAGCCTTTTTTCATTTTATTTTTTCATCAGCCATGCGCCCCCTGCACCGTTTACGGACGGGTGCGGCAGGACGTATCCAACGGAAACGGGAGTTCCCAATCAGTGCTGAGCTGCTCTCTTCTTCGTCACAACGACCACTGCAAGAGCACTTACAGCTACAGCTGCAAGAACGGTGTACAGAGCGGAGGAATCAGCCGTAGCAGGTGCTGCAGGCGTTGTTGCTGCTGCAGAAGTTACAGGAGCGGGAGCCAGGGACTTACCGTTGATGGAGAGAACGGTGAACTGGAAATCATCCTTTACGGAATGCTTTTCGGATGCCATGAGGAGGAAGTAGCCCTTGCCGTCCGGCATTACTGCAGAAAGATCATAATGCTTGGTGGGGTTCACGTCAGTACCGTTGATGTACAGAGCGTACTTGCCGGCAGAGTCCTTGCTTACCTTTACGGTAACGGTATCGCCCGCTTTTGCAGCGCCGAGCGGAACATTGTTTACGCAGGAGGAACCGCCGCTCCACTTATCGGGACCGTAGTTGCTGATCGTGGTAGCGGAACCGGGCTTGCCGTTGGCACCTGCCCAGCGCCACAGGTTTACGATACCGGGGTTCTTGGCGAAATCGTTGCCGGTATAGAAGCTGTCCTTGTTGGCAACAAAGTCAACGGAAATCCAGGTGTTGAAATCAGCCGTCAGAGTGGGCAGCTTGTCGATGCGGAACACGATTTCCAGACCGTCCAGAGTCAGCTTTTCATTATAAACCATGCCGCCCCAGTCGGTGCCTTTTGCATAGAAGCCGCCCCAGGAACCCTGGATACCGTCTTTGGTCTGGGTGATTGTTACAGGGGAGTTTTTCCCGTCGATCTGGAAGCCGTTGCCTGCAGTCCAGTCAGACGCACCGGCAGCGGAGACTGCAGCAATGGACGTGCAGAGCAGCACTGCCGCAGCAAGAAGAGAAACGAGTCTTTTCATGGTGATATCACCTCATAAAAATATTCAGCAGACAGAACCTCACAGTTTTCTGTCACTGTCCATACAAATATAAAGCATTTTTATTGTTATGTCAACATATTTAAAATATTCAACAATTATATTTATACCCCCCAAAAAACCGAAAATCGGACAGCAGATTTTGCCATTTTATTTCACCATCAGCCATGCGTCCATGGCGTCGTTTATGTGCGAATGCGGCCAGATGTAGTCCGCGGGAAGCGCTTCGTATTCCCGGCGCAGTCCCTCTTTCACAGGCATCAGATCCGCCTGCTTCATGCCGGTGGCTTCCAGAATTTTTCTGTTATCCACCACGCGGGTGAACAGCCGATCCAATTCCAGCTGCCAGCGTGTGACAAGATGCCGGAACTCATCGCCGTCACCGGCGATCAGGCTGATGTAATCCTCCTTGTCAATCCAGCACGCTTTCAGTCCGCCGATCTCCCTGTAGTAATCCGCCACTTCGCCCCAACTCTGGTGCTGTGCGGTAGCAAGGGTATACGTCTCCTTCATCGCGTGAGGTGCGAAGAGCAGCCGGGCGATCATCATGGCAACATCGCCCGCCCAGGACATGGTCGCCTGTATATCCTTTGCCTGGATAGGCAGAAGAACTGCCTTGCCCTCTTTCATGCGGCGCACCACGACCGGCGCTTCCAGCGTCACCAATTGGAAGCGGAATTTGGAGAATGTGATCGCCGGACGGATAATCGAATAATTCCCGTAAGGGGAAGCATGCAGAATATCCTCACCGCGGGCTTTATACAGGGAATAATCCTCGCTCGCCAGATAAACCGGATCCGTCGCGGTGTCCAGCAGGCGGGGCGAAGTCTCCGTGATCACGGGACTGTCGGCATAGATCCGGTAAGAGGAAAGATAGATATAATGATCGGTTTTTTCCAGAAACATCTGATACCGTTCCCGGAATTCGGGCGTGCGGTAGATCAAAAAATCCACGATGCCGTCATAGCCGTTTTTCAGCAGACTTTCCAGATACGTCAGATCCTTTGCATTGCCCGTAATATAGCGCAGATCGGGATCGTCCGAGGTGCATTTATCCAGGGAAACCACATCCACCGCATAACCCATACGGCGCAGATACGGAACCAGATACAGCCCCATGGCGCCGGTACCGCCTAGAACAAGAACTTTTTTCATAATAATCTCCTTTCCGGATTCATCCAGAAGCTACCATTATTATAATGGAAAAACAACCTCGAAACAAGACAGTATTCTATTGAAAAAAGATACATATCCTGCAATATGCGCAGCGCATCTTTCCCAAAGCTGCCCGGAAAATTTGCGCCGCGGCACACATTCCGCAGGAAATTCACATTCTGCACATTGACAAATCACCGCGCATATGCTATAATATCCGTGATTTTGATTTTGCATAATCATGCGGAAGCATGTGAATGAATACACATGAAATCCGTCTCCGCAGAGAAAGGTTTGGTCAAGAAATGAGAGAAAAAATCAGAGCCGGTGTCATCGGCGCAACGGGTATGGTCGGTCAGCGTTTTGTTACGCTTCTGGAGAATCATCCCTACTTCACTCTGACCGCTGTAGCGGCGAGTGCCCGTTCTGCCGGTCAGACTTATGAAAATGCTGTGGGCAATCGCTGGAAAATGGCGACTCCCATCCCCGAGGAAGCAAAAAATCTGATTGTCACCGATGCCTCCGATATCGATGCCATCAAAGATAAAGTTGATTTTGTTTTCAGCGCTGTGGATATGAAAAAGGAAGAGATCCAGGCACTGGAAGAAGCATATGCCAAGGCGGAGATCCCCGTTGTTTCCAACAACTCCGCACACCGCTGGACCTCCGATGTTCCCATGATCATCCCGGAGATCAACGACAGCCAGATGGATATCATCCCCAGCCAGCGCCGCCGTCTCGGCACCAAGCGCGGCTTCATCGCTGTCAAGCCCAACTGCTCCATCCAGGCGTACGTTGCCGCTCTGACACCCCTTATGAAATACGGTGTCAAGGAAGTTGTGGTCACCACCTATCAGGCAATCAGCGGCGCAGGCAAGAACTTTGCCGACTGGCCGGAGATGGTTGACAACCTCATCCCGTTCATCGGCGGCGAAGAGGAAAAGAGCGAGAAGGAACCCCTGAAGATCTGGGGTAAGATCAACGGCGGCATCATCGTCAACGCTGAGGCTCCCATCATCACCTCGCAGTGCCTGCGTGTGCCGATCACCGACGGTCACACCTGCGCGGCATTCGTCCGCTTCGAAAACAAGCCCACGAAGGAACAGATTCTGGAAGACTGGAAAAACTTCAAGGGCGCGCCCCAGCTGCTGGGTCTGCCCCACGCACCCGAACAGTTCATCACCTACTGTGAAGAGGAAAATCGTCCGCAGGCGAAGCTCGACCGCGACATTTACGGCGGTATGGGCATCACCATCGGCCGTCTGCGCGAGGATACGCTGTTTGACTACAAGTTTGTGGGTCTCGCACACAACACGCTCCGCGGCGCTGCCGGCGGTGCTGTTCTTTGCGCTGAGCTTCTGTTCCGCGAGGGATATCTGGACTGATACAGTTGTCCGGTATAATTGATAAAGCAAGGGCGAATCTGTGGATTCGCCCTTTTTATTTGGAGGATGCAAAAACGGGGAACCCTGACGGGTCCCCCATTGTATTTATCTTACTCCTCTGGCACGATCATGCCGTAGTTGCCGTCGTGACGGCGGTACACCACGCAGGTCGATTCGTTCTCCGAATTGGTGAACACAAAGAAATTGTGTCCCAGCAGATTCATCTGCAGAATCGCCTCGTCAGGTGTCATGGGCTTCATACGGAAGGTTTTGACGCGGATGACGCTGTTGTCCTCCTCCGGCAAGGGATCGACAGCCGTGTCGTATTCGGGTGCAAATGCACCCGCACGCAGGCGGCGTTCCAGACGGGTTTTGTTCTTGCGGAGCTGGCGCTCGATGGATTCGATGCATTCGTCCATGGCGTTCTCGAAACTGGAAGATTCCTCCTCACAGCGGAACAGCGTACCGCCGGCGGAAATCGTGATTTCCAGCCGCTCGAGGTCGCGGACATGACCGAATTTGACGGTAGCCTCAGCTTCTTCGTCAAAGAACCGGTCAAACTTGGAAAGCTTCTTTTCAACAAGCGCTTTCAGACTGTCACGGACGCTCATCTGTCTTCCGACAACGGTAATCTTCATAAACAACCCACCTTTTTTTGAATTGCGGGATTTTTGGTTTTCTTTCTCCCGCAAGTCAATTATACCATAAACACATTGGTTTTTGCAATAGTTTTTAATAAATTTAAACAATTTTTTTCTGCCGCACAGCTTTTTCCGTCCTCTCACACGCCTGACAGCATGCCATTCATTCCTCCAACCTCCTTGTCTCGGAATTTTGTGCATCACCGTCCGGCAGAGCGGCTTTCAGGGCGTAGAGCAGGATGGGAGCGGCGAGCATACCGGCGATGCCGCAGAGGCGGTATCCGGCGAACACGGCGAGCAGGGTGATCAGCGGATGGATTCCAAGAGAGCCGCCCACGATCCGCGGTTCGGCAAACTGCCGCACGACCGTCATCACGCCGAAGAGGATCAGCATACCCGTTCCGCGGAACATATTTCCCGAGAGAAACGCCAGGATGCTCCACGGCACCAGCACCGTTCCCACGCCGAACACCGGCAGAATATCCACAAGTGCGGTCAGCAGTGCCGCCGGCAGGGCATTCTCCACATCCATCAGAAGAAATCCTGCCAGAAGCTCAGAGAATGTGAGGAAAAGCAGCAATGCGTATGCCCGCAGGCAGCCGCCCAGCGCCTCTCTGATACGGATGAAAAAACCGCTGATGCGTTCGACGTTCCGATCGCTGAGAAAAAAGCGCATCTGTTCCCGCAGTGCCGCTGCATCAAAGAAGAGATAGAACAGGGCGATCACGCCCACAGCCGCGGAGAGAAGTACCCGCGGCAGTCCCACGATCACCGATGCGGCGGCGCCCGTCAAAGCGGAACTGGCGGCAGACACTCCCTCACGCAGCATTTCCGATGCCATTCCGTACAGCGAAGCAAACCGCTCCTCCTCAGCGGGAAAAACCGTACGCAGTCTGCCGGACAGAGTCGCCAGTCCGTGCAGGGGACCGCTCTCCTCCTCCAGTTCCCGCATCATAACGGCGACCAGCTCCAGCGCACTCTCATACACATATTCCCCCAGCGCAAACACACCCACGGAGAGAATCACAGCCGCGGAGATGATCAGGATCGTTCCGCCCAGTTTTTCCGGAATGCGGGTATGGGCACGCAGTCTTGCCGCCGCGGGACGCAGGACAGAGGCAATCAGCGCCGCCCCGAGAAACGGCAGCAGAATGCCCGCAAAATACCGGGCAAGCACATATCCGATCACGCCTGCGGTGACGGTGCACACGCCGATCGCCGCCAGGCGCACCCATGTTTCCGTTTTCATACATATTCCGCCTTTTTTTCATATATAGATAGTATACGCGCAGGCAAGGCGGATATGTATGCACCTGTGTTCACACTGTGTTCACAATTGTATGTTATACTGTCATCATCTCAAAAACCGGAGGTTGAACATGGCAAAAATCACTTATCTTGGCACATGTTCCGGAACAGAGCCCATGCCGGGGATGCACCACTGTTCCTTCGTCATCGAAAGCGGCGGTGCCGTATACTGGTTTGATGCAGGCGAATCCTGTGCTTACACAGGCTATCTGCAGGGGATCGACATGATGGCGGTCCGCACGATTATGATTTCCCATCCGCACATGGATCACGTCGGCGGTCTGGCAAATCTGATCAGCTGCATCCGCAAGGTGATCAGCCGCTACAAGCTGCAGCTGAAAAATGACAACACGCTGCGTATCTTTACCCCCGACCGCACCGTACTGGATGCGGTTCTGACTGTTGTATGCAGCCGCACAGCGCACAAATTCCCCTTCACGCTGATCGAAGAGGATGTCCGCGACGGTCTGCTGTATGAAGACGAAAACATCCGCGTCACCGCCCTGCACAACACCCATCTGAAGGAGGACGGATCAAACGGCTGGCACTCCTATTCCTTCCTGATCGAAACGGAGGGCAAGCGGATTGTCTATTCCGGTGATGTGGGCAAGCCGGAGGAGCTGGATCCGCTGATCGGGGACGGATGCGATCTGCTGATCCACGAAACGGGACATCATCCGGTAGCGGACGTATGCGCCTACGCGGAATCCCGCGGCGTGAAGCAGCTTCGCTTCAATCATCACGGACGGGAGATCATCGGCGGACGGGAGCTGGCGGAAAAAGTCACCCTGCAGTACGCCTGCCCGGCAAAAATTTGTTATGATACCATGACGGAGGAGATATAATGCTGAAAATCGCACTGACTGTTTCCTCCCAGGGACAGGATTATTATCTGCGCCAGCGGTATACGAAAGTGCCGCTGAAATTCGCCGCGGAGGCGGGCATCCCGCTGATGCCGGTGATCCTGCCCATGACGGATGACAAGGCTCTGATCCGCGCGTACGCGGAGGAATATGACGGATTTATCGTCACCGGAGGCGGGGACATGGATCCCTCCTATTTCGGCGAGGAACTGCATCCCGCCAGCAATCGGGTCGCTCCTGAAAGAGATACGTTTGAGTTGGCACTTCTTGCTGAAGTCACTGCGCTGAAAAAACCTGTACTGGGCATCTGCCGCGGCATGCAGGTGATGAACGTATTCTGCGGAGGTTCTCTCTGGCAGGATTATGCTTCCCAGCTGGAGCTGAAAGCCCCCCACTTCACCAAGGATGATGGTGGCTCCACGCACCATCCCGTGACTGTCAGCGGATGGCTGAAGGATCTGTTCGGCGAAGAGAGGATCATGACCAATAGTTACCACCATCAGTCCGTGAAAGTCCCGGGCAAAGATCTGGTGATCTGTGCCCTCTCGGATGACGGAATCGCCGAGGCGATGATACATACATCCCTGCCCTATTTCCGTGCCACACAGTGGCACCCCGAAGTGGATCCGGACGGATATTCGAAGAAAATTTTCGTAGAATTCTTCGAGGCATGTCTGTGAGTACGGACAGTTTTCCCCTTGACATTGCATCGGGTATATGCTATAATATACCCGTATTGGGATATCGCCAAGTCGGTCAAGGCACAGGACTTTGACTCCTGTATTCGCTGGTTCGAGTCCAGCTATCCCAGCCAAATCCCCGAGGACTTGTCCTTGGGGATTTACTTTTTCACTCTTCACTCTTCACTCTTCACTTACTCGGGGATTTGGCAAAGTAATAAGTAATAGTGAATAGTGAATAGGTAAGGTAGCTTTTCGCTGAGGCGAAAAGCAATTTTATTATATATCAAGTTTTTCGAAATTTTGTAGATGCATTTCCGCGCCGAGCTCTGCTCGCGCATCATTTCTGCTCTGTAGACAGATTCGAACCAGCGAAGCATTGGTAAACTAACAGTTGACAAAGCATATCTACTATCTCTTTACATCTCGTCAAATATATGCTATAATATAATCAGTTCCGGAGCAATTATTATTTTGGAGGGATCTTGATATGTCAAGTCTGAAAATCGGCGAAAAAATCAAAGCAAAAAGAAGAGCGCGCGATTTAACACAAGAAGAACTTGCCAACATACTTGGTGTAAGCAAAGCTGCCGTCAGCAAGTGGGAAAATGAAGAAAGCTATCCTGATATAACTTTGCTTCCGCAAATAGCTCAATTATTTCATATAACAATGGACGAACTTTTCAACTATACACTTGAGCATA
>SVTS01000072.1 GCA_015063645.1 Oscillospiraceae bacterium
GCGAAAATTTATGTATGTTGTCTAAAACTAACTATCAAGCCAAGGAGATTGGGGTGCAGGGGAAAGGAACTTCGGCGTTTGAGATGGTCCTTTCCCCTGCCCGCGGCATTCGCCGCGGAAAAGGCTGAATTTGTTTATTTTGATGTATCTTCATCCTTAAGTTAATGACATTGATCTGTGATCCTCCTGTTTTGGTTCGTCTGAAAGAAAAAATGTAATGTTTACACTCTCCCTCTTGATTTTCCGTCGGGATATGGTATCATATAATAAAATATATTTGTCTTGCATATAGTGTTCCATATACATACAATATTGCCATCATATGGGAGATAACCGATGACATATACCAATCGAACCAAACGATTTTTTTCGCTGATTCTGTGCGGCTTTCTGTGTCTGCCCCTTCTTTTTGGCTGCGCTGAGCGGGATCCGGATGCCCCTGCCGCCAATCTTTCACCGATAGCGGAGGCAAATACCGAGATGACAGTGCGTTCCCTGATCGACCCTGCCAGTGAAGTGCGCGGAGTGTATATCGCATCCGTGTACAATATCGATTTCCCAACGAAGCCGGATCTCTCGGCATCCGCTCTGAAAAAAGAACTGGATTCCATTCTGGATAACGCCGCTGCAGCGGGGCTGAATACGGTTTTCTTCCAGGTGCGTCCCGCCTGTGATGCACTGTATAAATCCGAATTGTTCCCGGTGTCCGAGGCGCTGTCTTCCTCCGGAAAACTGGTGATGGATCCGCTGGCGTATATTGTGGAGCAGGCGCATAAGCGTAATATTTTTGTCCACGCGTGGGTGAATCCCCTGCGTGTCACAACCGGTTCCACGGCAAAACCCAATACTGATGTAAAGAATCTCCCGAAGAACAGTCCGGCGGCACAGCATCCCGAATGGACGCTGCCCTACGCCGACGGACGGCTGTATTTGAATCCCGGCATCCCTGCGGTGCGTGATCTGATCGCGGACGGTGTCCGGGAAATCGTAAAGAACTACGATGTGGATGGCGTGATCTTTGACGATTATTTCTATCCGTATCCGGTGACCGATGCATCCGGTGCCACCGTTGCGTTCAACGATGATGCTTCCTACGCCGCTTACGGCAGAGGCAAAAACCGTGCCGACTGGCGGCGGGATAACGTGAATCAGATGGTCCGCGCCTGCTATGAGGCGATCAAAGACGTAAGCGAGGATGTTCTCTTTGGCGTTGCGCCTTTCGGTATCTGGAAAAACGATGACGGCAAAAACGGAGGCTCCGCCACCAAAGGACTGCAGTCCTATTTTTCCATTTCCTGCGATCCCATCGCGTGGGCTGAGGGCGGTTATGTGGATTATCTTGCTCCGCAGATCTACTGGCGATTCAGCACAGCTGTGGCACCGTACGATGAACTTGTCCGCTGGTGGAACCGTGCGCTGGACGGCACCGGTGTGGAGATGCTGATCTCCCATGCAGCATATCAGTATGACGGATGGACGGAACCGCAGGGCGAAATCGCTCAGCAGGTGCAGTATGCACGCAGTGAACTGTCCTATCGTGGAAGTATTTTCTACGGCTATGAAGAAATCCGCAAAAACACCGCATCCCTGACGGATGAACTGAAAAAACTATACGGGGAACGGATCATCTACACCGATCCGTCCCCCACGGGACTGAAGCCGGCGGTCGCATCACCGGCGGACGGTTCCTATATCAACGCCGCATCGACCTATCTGATCGGCTCATCTTCGCCGGACAAGCCGCTGTATCTGAACGGCAAAAAACTGGGCAGAAGCCGCGGCGGTTATTTCTCCGCATATGTGGATCTGAAACAGGGGAAGAATACCTTTACCCTGGAGCAGGACGGCGTGAAAGTGACTCATACAATCTACCGGGGTACAGCGCCCTCGACCGCATCAAATTCCGTGCCGACCAGCGAAACTTTTTCCGTGATCGGCGTCGCACCTGCGAAGAACGTCATGGCGGACAGCGGCGGATCGGTGACTGTCAGCTGTAAAGCTCCCGCCGGTGCGTCCGTGAGTGCGAAACTGGGCGGCACAACCGTGAAAATGAAGCAGACCAATTCTGTAAAATCCGCGAACAGCGGATGGGCGCTGGCAACGTATTCCGCCGTAATTCCGCTGCCGAAGACGGGAAATGACGAAATCAGAGAGCTTGGTGAGATTTCTGTTACCGCTGTGTCGGGAAATAATACGGCATCCGCCGCCGGAGCGTCTGTCCGTGTGCGCGGCAGTAATGCGTACATCCCTGTGCAGGTTCTGGAAAATCATACGGAGCTGAAACTGCGGCAGGACAGCTATTATTACGATGATTTTTCTGTGCAGTCCGCCGGAATGACGGACCGTGCTGTCTGGCAGGGCAACGGATTCTACCTTCTCCGCGTCGGCGGATATGTCTATGAGAATTCCGTAAAGGAACTGGAAAAGACACAGTCCGTACCGGTAGGCAAACTGTCCGGCGTGCGCGTGTATGCCGATGGGAAGAATACCTATCTGGATTTTGGTCTGGATCAGAATGTTCCGCATAACGGCACGGTGAACAAGGGCGTATTTGAATTCACCCTGTACAATGTGGATCGGAACTCCGTGCCCAAAGAAATCACCGTTGAGAAAAATCCCCTGATCGAAAGCGTGACCGTGGCATACCCCAATAAAGCCAACTGCGTCCGCTTTATGTGCAAGCTTTATGATGCGGAGAATTTCTACGGATTTGATTTTGCCTACACGGAGAAAGGTGCACAGGCAATTCTGATAAATCCGCGGAAGATCGATTTTGATGCCGAAAAGCCGCTGGACGGTGTCCGCATCGTTCTGGATGCCGGCCACGGCGGGGATGATATCGGTGCCCGGGGACCACTGATGAATACGGCAGCCTCCGTGTGCGAAAAGGATTTGAATCTTGCCGTAACACTTGCGGCAAAAACTTCACTTGAAAAACTGGGCGCATCCGTGGTTCTCACCCGTGCGGAGGATACAACAGTGTCGCTGACGGAGCGGATGGATTTTCTCTGCCGGGAAATGCCGGATCTGTCCATTTCCATCCATCACAATTCCGTGGATTACAGCGTGGATGTCCGCAATATCCGCGGTACGCTGGGACTGTGGTGGGCGGACAGCGGCGTTCTGCTGACGCGCTGTGTGTCGGACAGCGTGGCGAGTGCGCTATTCCGCAGGGAACTGTCTCCGACACAGCAGAAACTTGCGCTCTGCCGCAATCCCAAATTTCCCTCCACGCTGGTGGAGGTCGGCTTCATGACTTCGGTGGAAGAATATGAATTTATGCTCAGCGGCAGCGGCATTGCCCGTGCCGCAGACGGAATCGCCGAAGGCGTGATGCAGTATTTCAAAGAACAGCAAAAATGGATTCAGTAAAGGACATTGTTATATGATCGGAGTAATTGCCAATACCATCGCCGTGCTGATCGGAAGCTCCTTCGGTCTGCTTCTCAAACGTGGTATTCCCGAAAAAGTATCCGGTGCCGTCATGTACGCCATCGGTCTCTGTACAATTTACATCGGTATCAGCGGTGCGCTGTGCGGAGAAAATACCCTGGTGCTGATTCTCTCCATGGCGCTGGGCACTCTGCTCGGTGCGTGGATCGATATTGATACCCATTTCACCGGTGCAGTGGAAAAACTGGAAGCCAGATTCCGCCGCGGTGACGGAAAAACTTCCATTGCGGAGGGATTCATCGCTGCAAGCCTGCTGTTCTGCGTGGGTGCCATGACCATCGTCGGCTCCCTGCAGGCGGGTTTGTCGGGGGATAATTCCATGCTGTTCACCAAAAGTGTGCTGGATTTGATCTCCTCTTTCGTATTTGCCGCATCGCTTGGCGTGGGCGTGGTCTTTGCCGCCGGATTCGTGTTCGTTTTTCAGGGCACGATCGTGCTTGCGGCACAGTTTGCGGCGCCGCTTCTTTCTGATGCTGTTATCTCGGAGATGACCTGCGCCGGTTCGGTGATCATTGTGGCGCTGGGACTGAATCTTCTCGGTATTACCAAGCTGAAGATTATGAATTTCCTGCCGGCAATTTTTCTGCCGATTCTGCTGTGTCCGCTGTACGATATCGCCGCCGCATGGCTGAGCAGACTGATGTAACGGAAAGGATGATATAATGTATAAGATTCTGATTGTGGATGATGAGGAACATATCCGTAAAATCATTGCCAAATATGCTGCCTTTGAGGGGCATTCCGTGGAGGAAGCCGGCGACGGCATGACCGCCGTGCAGATGTGCCGTCAGGGACAGTACGATATCGTGATTCTGGATATCATGATGCCCGAGCTGGACGGCTTTTCCGCGTGCCGCGAAATCCGGAAGTTTTCCAGTGTGCCGATCATCATGCTTAGTGCACGGGGTGAGGAATACGATAAGATCAACGGATTTGACGGCGGTGCGGATGACTATGTGGTCAAACCGTTCTCTCCCAAGGAGCTTATGATGCGCGTCGGCGCGGTTATGAAACGCGTCAAGGCGGCTGCGCCTGCGGAAGAGGAAAAATCCAAAAACAAAATCGTGGAGTTGGGCGGTCTTGTGGCGGATCTGACAGCGCGGATCGTCTATGTGGACGGAGAACGTGCGGAGATGTCGCCCAAGGAATACGAATTGTTCTTCTACATGCTGGAAAACCGGAACGTGGCGCTGACCCGGGATCAGATTCTCTCCGCAGTCTGGGGCTATGACTATTTCGGTGATGACCGTACGCTGGATACCCATATCAAGCTCCTGCGCCGCAGCCTCGGTAAATATGCGGATTATATCGTGACACTGCGCGGTGTCGGATACCGCTTTGATACAGGCAAAATTATATGAATACACAGTCTGAAAAGCGAAAAAGATATCCACGCTTCCGGACGCATCTCTTCGCGGTTCTGGCGGGATTTATCGCGGTGGCACTGATACTGCTCTGGATTTTCCAGATCGGACTGCTCGGTCCGATGTATGAATCGATCAAAATGTGGGAGCTGAAAAAAGTTTCCCGCATTCTTTCGGAAAATCTGGGGGATGCGGATTTCAGAGCAATGTCTGACCGGCTGTCACAGCATACGGATATCTGTATTTCCGTATATAAGATTGTCGGACAGTATGCGGAAGGCTGTGCGGCATCCCATATCCGCGACAGCTGTTTCATCCATAACGTGACCTCAGAAGTCATGCTGAACCGACTGTACGCCGGTGCGCTGGAGAGTGATTTCTATACGGAGCGGATGAAAGACAGCTTTCTGTTTTCCGGTGAGTCCGAGGCGGATGTTCCGGAGAATATCGTTGTATCCACTCTGGCGCAGGACAGTGCGGGGCAGAACTATCTGATCCTCCTGAATGCGGAGATCGAACCTGTCGGTACAACTGCCGATACACTCCGTGTTCAGCTGGGAATAATCACGGTGCTTCTGCTTATCCTTGCGGCGGCTGCAGCGGGATTTTTCTCACTGAGAATGTCCCGCTCCATCACCCAGATGAGTGCCGAAGCCAATAAACTGGCATTAGGTAACTACGACGTCCATTTTGACGGCGGCGGTACCAGGGAAACCGCAGAACTGGGCGAAGCACTGAACTACGCCGCAAGAGAATTGTCCGCGCTGGACAGCATGCAGAAAGATCTGCTCGCCAATATCTCCCATGATCTGCGTACGCCCCTGACCATGATATCCGGCTACAGCGAGATCATGCGTGACATCCCCGGGGAGATGACCCCGGAGAATATCCAGATCATCATCGATGAAACCCACCGGCTCAGCGCGCTTGTGAATGATATCCTGGATCTGTCCAAACTGCAGAACGGCTCGCAGACCCTGAACTGTGCGGTAATATCCATGACGGCAACCGTAAGGACCACACTGGAGCGATACAGTAAACTCCGTACGCATGACGGGTATCAGATTGAGTTCCTCTGCGACAGGGAAGCATTCATCTACGCGGATACGTCCAAAATTCTGCAGGTCGTGTATAATCTGGTGAATAACGCTATCAATTATACCGGTGAGGATAAAAAAGTGACGATCCGGCAGATCTGTCGGGACGGTGTCTGCCGCATTGAAGTGATCGATACCGGAGAGGGAATTCCTCCCGAACAGCTTTCACTGATCTGGGACAGGTATTACAAAATCAAAAATTATTATAAGCGCGCCGTTACCGGCAGCGGACTGGGATTGTCCATTGTCAAGAATATCCTGCTGCTGCACGGTGCGAAATTCGGCGTGCAGAGCGAAGTGGGAAGGGGCAGTACCTTCTGGTTTGAATTGCCCGAAGTAAATCCCTCTGCGGATGAAAAGGAGATTGTATGAAGTTATTTCATCTGTCCGATCTGCATCTGGGGAAACGTGTCAACGAATTTTCCATGATAGAAGAACAGCGGCATATTCTTGCCGCTGTTCTGGCATATTCGGATGAAGAAAAGCCCGACGGCATCATTATCGCCGGAGATGTATATGATAAACCTCTGCCGCCGGTGGAGGCGGTGCAGCTTTTTGATGAGTTTCTGGTACAGCTTGCCCGGCGGAAAATGCACGTTTTTGTGATCAGCGGCAACCACGATTCCCCGGAGCGGATCGCCTTCGGCGGCAGACTTATGACGGAGAGCGGCATTCATATGTCGCCTGCATACGGCGGCACACTGACTACTGTAACGCTTGCCGATGAACACGGCGATGTAGATATCTGTATGCTTCCGTTTGTCAAGCCGGCTTCCGTGCGCCGCTTTTTTCCGGATCGGGAAATTGTGAGCTATACGGATGCCGTTCGCTGTGCGCTTGAAGAAAAATCCGGCGTTTCCGAACGCCGCCGGGTGCTGATTACCCATCAGTTTGTCACAGGAGCCAGCCGTTCCGATTCGGAGGAGATTTCCGTCGGCGGTACGGATAACGTGGATGTGTCCGTGTTTGACGGATTTGACTACGTGGCGCTGGGGCATATCCACAGCCCGCAGAACTGCGGTGCGGATCATATCCGCTACTGCGGTACACCGCTGAAATACTCATTTTCCGAGGAGAATGACAAAAAATCCGTCACTGTGGTAACGCTGGCAGAGAAGGGAAACACGGATATCCGGACTCTGCCGCTTGTGCCTCTGCGGGATATGTGCACGGTGCGCGGCAGTTACGATGCACTGATGCGGCGGGATTTCTATGAGAATACCGCATACGGTGAGAATTACATGCGTATCGTCCTGACGGATGAGGAAGATATCCCGGACGCGGCGGCAAAACTGCGTACGGTGTATCATAATCTGATGAAGCTGGAATACGACAACAGCCGTACCCGCAGTGGAACGGAAATCACTGCTGCGGCGGAAGCAGAAAAGAAATCTCCCATGGAGCTGTTTGCGGAACTGTATGAAGTCCAGAATGGTCACCCCATGACGGAGACGCAGAGCGCCTATATGAAGGAACTGATGGAAGAGATCTGGGAGGACGAAGTATGCGGGTAAAAAAACTGACCCTTTCCGCGTTCGGTCCCTACGCAGGCAGGATCACTTTGGATATGGATCGCCTGGGCAAAGGCGGTCTGTATCTGATCACCGGTGATACCGGCGCCGGAAAAACCACCATTTTTGACGCGATCACATTTGCCCTGTACGGCTCGGCAAGCGGTGATAATCGGGAAGCATCCATGCTCCGCTCCCAATATGCATCCCCGGATACGCCTACCGAGGTGGAACTCTGCTTCGTATACGGCGATGCGGAGTATACACTCCGCCGGAATCCGGATTATGACCGACCGTCCCGCCGTGGAGAGGGAATGACTCGTCAGCGCGCCGAAGCGGAGATGCATCTTCCCGACGGACGCGTGATCACCAAAGTAAAGGACGTGGATGCCGCTGTCCGGGATATTCTGGGAATTGACCGGGGACAGTTTCTGCAGATTGCCATGATCGCACAGGGGGATTTTCAGAAATTGCTGCTGTCTCCCACGGAAGAACGCAAAAAAATCTTCCGTCGGATTTTCCGCACGGAACGCTATGCCGAGCTGCAGGAAAAACTGAAGCTGGAATGCGGGAAAATGCGTGATCATTGTGACCGGCTGAAAAACAGCCAGATGCAGTATGTGCAGGGGATAGAATGGGGCGAGAGCGTACCGGAGGAAGCGGCACTGTGGCGGGATGGAAAATGCCCGATGGAATCGCTTCTCGCTTGTCTGCAGCAGCGAATCAGGGAAGATGAAACGCTTGAGGGCACATGTGACGGGAAAATCTCCGCGCTGGATGCCGCATTGACTGAGACAAATCAGCGGCTCGGACGCGGAAAAGAGATGGAGCGTATCCGGCTGGATCTGCATAAACAGACAGAACAGCTTGCACGCAAGGAGCAGGAGCGGGGAATCCTGCAGGCAGATCTGCAGAAAAAGCAGGAAGAAGGGACAGGGCTCTCGGAACTCGCTGATGTAATCGCCGCATTGAAGAACGAATTGCCCCGTTACAGTGAGATGGATGCCGCTGCTGCAGCTGCGCAAAAGCTGAGTGTCGGGATAAATGACGGCAAGAAAATGCTCACCGCATCTGAGACAAAACTGCATCAGGAAGAAGAAATGCTCCGCACCATGCGCGAAGAGCAAAAATCTCTGCAGAATGCCGGAATCCTTCGCCAGCAGATGGAATCCGAACGGAAGGATACAGAAGCCCGGCGGGATGCACTGCGCGATCTTCTTGCCGACAGGGATGAACTGCATGGAATAGAACGCCGGCTTGCGGAAAAACAGCAGATGTATCTGGAAAAATCCCGCATCGCTCAAACGGCACAGGCGGCGTTCACCGCGATAAATACGGCATTCCTGAATGAACAGGCGGGAATTCTGGCTCTGACACTGACCGATGACACTCCCTGCCCGGTCTGCGGCGCACTGACGCATCCGAAGCCGGCACAGCCCTCTGCGGATGCACCCACGGAGGCGGAACTGAAAAACGCGGAACAAGCAGCAGAGACTGCCAAGCGGGAGATGGCGGATGCCAGCACCGTATGTGCGGAATACCGCGGCAGAAGAGATGCTGCTGCAGCAGATTTGGCTGAGAAAAGCGCGCTTCTGCTGGGTGAGCACGATCCCGAAATGATGGAATCCCGGATAAAAGAAGAAATAGCTGCCGCACAGAGTCGGATCAGCATACTGCATGAACAGATCACTGCGGAAAAGGCGAGAGAAAAACGGCGTGCATCTCTGGAAAAAGAGATTCCCCAAAAGGAACAGGTGATTGCATCCGCACGTGTCTCTGCGGAAAAGATCCTCAGAACGATCACGGCAGATTCCGTCCGGTATGAAGAACTTCTCAAACAGCGGGAAACCATGCGAGCCGCTCTGCAGTTTGATTCGGAAACGGCTGCGCGTCAGCGATATGAAACCTTGCAGAATGAGTATGCAGCTCTACAGCATGCGCTCAAACAGGCGGAGACTGCGTTTGAAAACTGCGAGCGGGAAATTATCGCACTCCGTTCTGCTGTGAAACAGGATCAGCAGCAGCTCGCCGGCGCACCGGATCTGAATCCTGACGCGGAACTTGCGGCACTGGAAAAACTGAACACGGAAAGCCGCCTGCTCCGAAAGCAGAAAGAGACAGTGGCTCTTCGGCTCAATACCAATAAAAAAGCCGCTCTGGATATCGCTCAGACCGCGGCGGAACTGGACAAATGGGAAAAGCGATATGCTGAAATCCGTGCACTGTCAGGCACAGCCTCCGGAAATATCAGCGGTGCGCAGAAGATCATGCTGGAAACATATGTCCAGATGACGTTCCTGGATCGGATTCTTGCCCGTGCCAATCTGCGCCTGCTTGTGATGACGGAGGGACGGTATGAACTGAGACGCGCTGTGGAAGCCGAGAATAACAAGAGCCAAAGCGGTCTGGATCTGGATGTGCGGGATCACTTCAGCGGACGGTGCCGCAGTGTGAAAACACTCTCCGGCGGCGAATCCTTCAAAGCATCGCTGGCGCTGGCGCTGGGCATGGCGGATGAGATTCAGTCCGCCGCCGGCGGTATCCGACTGGATTCCATGTTTATCGATGAGGGCTTCGGATCATTGGATGAGGAATCCCTTTCCCGCGCGATGGAGGCACTTGCCGCTCTCGGAGAGGGAAATCGGCTTGTGGGAATCATTTCCCACGTCGCTGAACTGAAGGATCGGATCGAAAAGCAGATCGTTGTGAGTACTGATCGGAATGGCGGAAGCCGTGCTGAGATTCGTATCTGACAGGACGAAGCAAAGAAAAAATCGCCCGAAACTTTACCGACGGTGAAGTTTCGGGCGATTTTTATCGGATACTTTTTATAATGTTACGCCATCCTTGAATATGGCGAGATCGTGCCGGTCAAGCAGCTCGGATTTTGCCTGTACTTCGCCGGAAGCAAGGGCAAGAACATAGTCATAGAACTGACCGGTCAGCTCTTCCATAGATACTCCTTCCAGAAGAGAACCGGCGTTGAAATCGATCCAGGAACGCTTTTTGTTGTACAGCGGGGTGTTGGAGGAAATCTTTACTGTGGGGATCGGACAGCCGAACGGCGTGCCGCGTCCGGTGGTGAACAGAACCATCTGCGCGCCGGATGCCATCAGCGCACCGGATGCTACAAGATCGTTGCCGGGCGCCTGCAGGAGTGACAATCCTTTGGCGCGTATCGGATCACCGTAGCGGAGAACGTCCTCCACAGGGGCCGTGCCGCCCTTCTGCGTGCATCCGAGGGACTTGTCCTCCAGTGTCGTAATACCGCCTGCTTTGTTGCCGGGGGAAGGATTCTCATCGGTTTTCTCGCCGTATCGGGCGAAATATGCCTTGAAATCGTTGATCAGATGAACGGTCGCATCAAACTGCGCTTCTGTGCGGCAGCGATTCATCAGAATCGTCTCCGCGCCGAACATCTCCGGAACCTCAGTCAGAATCGTGCTGCCGCCCTGAGCGATTACCGTGTCGGAAAGAGATCCCAGCAATGGATTGGCTGTAATGCCGGAGAATCCGTCAGAACCGCCGCATTTCAGACCGAGAATCAGTTCGGATGCGGGGCATTCCTCACGCCGGAAAGTGTCCGCATAACGGCAAAGTTCTTCCAGAATGGCAAGCGCATCGACGATCTCATCCTCCGAATCCTGCGCGACAAGGAAGCGAACGCGGTTTGCATCGTAATCGCCCATGACTTTTTTCAGCTCGCCAATGTTGCCGTTCTCGCATCCGAGACCGAGTACGAGAACTGCTGCAGCATTGGGATGACGGATCAGACCGGAAAGATAGCGCAGAGTCATATCCTGATCGTCGCCCAGCTGGGAACAGCCGTAAGGATGGCAGAACGAGCAGATTGCATCGATATTGGCAGTTTTGAACCCCTGTGCACGGGATTCGATCTCCCGGACGATGCTGTTCACACAGCCGACCGTCGGTACGATCCATACTTCGTTGCGGATGCCGACTTTGCCGTCCGGACGGCGATATCCGCGGAAGGTGCGCGGTGTCTGCGTGGGCAGTTCTTTGAAATCCGGCTCATAGGTGTAACTGAGCTGTCCGCCCAGATTGGAGCGGACATTCTGTGTATGTACATGCGCGCCTGCGGCAATATCGGTTTTTGCATGACCGATGGGGAAACCGTATTTGATGATGTTTTCGCCGGCGGCAATGGGACGAAGCGCAATCTTGTGTCCGGCGGGAATCACTTCCAGCGCGGTTACAGCACTGTCACCGACAGTGAGTTCTTCACCTGCGGCGATAGAAGTCACAGCGACTGCCACGCAGTCACCGGGATGAATACGAATGATTTTCATATGTACTCCTTTTCTGAGAAAATGATGGATTCAGGCTGCCGTTTCGGCGGGAACAGGCAGATCACGAAGCCGTTTGCTGCGGTGATAGGCGATGGTGATCAGAATACTTGCCATGACCCAACCGGCAGGATATGCCAGCGCAGTGCCGATAAAGGAACCGCCCAGCAGACTGTTGACGAACAAAAACAGCTGACGGAAAAGAACAAAGGAAGAGAGCATAATGACCATGGGAGTTTTTGCGCTTCCGACGCCGCGCAGTGCGCTGGCATATACCTGATTGAAGCATACGGTTACATAGAACGGGGTGATTAGGGTGACGAATTTCATGCCGTATTCCAGACTGACATCTTCCAGATTGAAGAGTCCGAGCAGCGGACGCTGGAAGATCATAACAGCGGCAATCAGCACAACGGTGATACCAAAACTGCTCCACAGGCAGAAGCGGACACCTTCACGGGCACGCTTCAGCTGTTTTGCACCGTAATTCTGTCCCACGAATGTGGCAGTTGCCATAGCAATACCCTGCAGGGGAAGCAGAATGAACGCGTCGATTTTGTTGTATGCCGTCCAGCCTGCCATACATTCCTTTTCGAATACATTGATGTAGGACTGAACAAATACATTGGAGAATGAGGTAATGACCATCTGAATGCTGGAGGGAAGTCCCAGCGCAACGATACTTTTCAGCATATCCAGCTGGATGCCGATATGTTTCAGACGGAGACCGTAAGCGGCGTCCGTGCGCATCAGGACAACGATAACCAGAACAGCAGACAGCGCCTGCGCGATCAGGGTAGCAATTGCCACACCTGCCACGCCCATATCGAAGAAAATGACAAAGATCAAATCACCGACGGTATTTACAGCAGCAGAGAAAATGAGAAAATACAAAGGACGGCGGGAATCACCGACAGCACGCAGCACACCGGAGCCGATATTGTATATCAGAAGTCCCGTGATGCCGTAAAAGTAGATCTGCAGATAGGTGGAGGCTTCCGGCATGACGTCATCCGGCGTTTTCATCAGATGCAGCATGGGAGTTACCAGCAGAGAACCGGCAATTGTCAGAATAACGGACAGAATCAGAATAATTGTGAAAGCAGTATGTACTGCAGAACGCAGTTTTTCCTCATCGCGGGCACCGTAGTGCTGAGAAATCGCAATGCCGGCGCCGGCGGAAAGTCCCGTGCCGAGACATACCATCATATTGATGATGCTTCCCGTGCTTCCCACAGCGGCAAGCGCCGCATCGCCGACAAAATGTCCTACGATAACCGCATCCACCGTGTTGTACAGCTGCTGGAAGAGCATACCGATCATTGTCGGCACACTGAACGCCAGTATCTGTTTCCAGATCGGACCGGATGTCATATCCGAGTCTGCTTTTCTGATCCTCATGATTCTTACCTCTGATACGCGAAAAATAGCGGGCAGGACGGCGTACCGTCCTGCCCGGCAAACATGCCGATTTTTACTAACAATAGTATAACGCAAATCATCGGCGATGTCAATATGTAAACTGTTATCCGGCAGAGAAATCCTTTTCTCAGAATCCGCCGGGGGTGAATGTCACTTTCAGATCGTGTACGGAACGTGCGGGGGTGGTGTAGTATGCATGATACTGTACGGGACGGGTGACATGATATGCTTCCGGCTCACCCTCGTTCAGATCCACGTCATACTTGTCCGTGATCATGCATCCGCCAAGCTCTCCGGCTTCGGGATGAACGCGGAGCGTGCATCCGCCGCGCTCGATAACCAGATCGTTTCCGTCCAGTGTCGGCTGAGAGAGTGCATGCAGAGGATAGGTGAGTACAACGTCCTTCGGTGCTTCCACATGGTCTTCCACTGTTACGGAATCCGCCGTCAGAGTGATTGTGCGGGTCCACAGGGAGAGTTTACCGTCGTAGGCTTCTGTCAGATCCATTGTAGCGGTCTTGACGCCGTTTTCGTCGGACCAGCTGACCAGCTTGCCCGTGCAGCGTTCATCGTGCCACAACTGTCCCTCGCCGTCTACAAGCAGGACATTGTGCGCCTTGGATGTCTTCATCCACTGGAAATGATGCTTGGTACCGTAGCCCCGTCCGAAATAGCCGGAGGGGGAGATCATGGCATTGCCTGCGCAGAAGATGGCGAAGTTGCCCTGATCCGCATGCGCATGGCTGAAAGAGCCGAACTTGGAGGCGCGAGCAAGTACGGCAAAATCCTTTGCCGGATTGGCAAGGGCAGTGTGCATCGAAATGAATCCCGTATCGGGGAATGCCTGCAGATCGGCGGCTTCGCCGGTCAGGCAGACTTCCGGTTTTTTGGTCGTGGGGATAAAGGCATCCAGCAGATGGAGCTCGTATACCTTCTGATCCACAGCGGCTGCGGCGCGTTCTTTGGCCAGCGCGGGACCGAAGCGGTCGGCATACAGACGCAGGGGATTCTGTGCGAAGAAGCCGGGCCATTCCTTATCGTCGGGGTGTACCCAGTAGCCGTCACAGAAAGGATGATTCTCAAAATAGGGAGAAGCGAAATGCAGGAAATACTGAGGCAGACGCTGATAGAAGGGACGGTCCCAGATGCTGTATCCGCTGTAGCGCTCTACAGCACCGAAGAAAGGCAGATACCAGCGGGTGTAGCTGGCGGAGTAGAATATGCCCTCAGCCCAGCCACCATCCACAGTGCCGTAATGGGGGAAGATGCCGCCGTAGATATCCAGCGCATAATCCAGCCAGGCAATCGCCTCTTCGCGGCTCTGGGCTCCCGTGCCTTTCAGCACAAGTGCCACTTCGCCCAGATAAGCGGGAATTCGTCCGACGTGGGAATTGCCCGGAGTGGCACAGAAGTCCTGATTCTTCAGACGGATCCAGCACTGTTCACCGTAGATACGGATTGTACGTGCAATATAAGCGCGCTCCTTGTCGTTCAGCAGAGGATGGATCATATCGAACACCGCAGGCAGAGTACGAACGATACTGATGCCTACTTCGTCACCCCAGCCGGCGATCTGGGAGCAGACGCCGTCCGGATTCCAGTCTACGATGGTGAGCAGCAGCTTTCTGGCAAATGCACCTGCTTTCTCATCTCCGAGGATGGCATAGCCGAGCGCACAGGCAGCCAGATTGCGGTCAATATACTGACGGCTGACATTGATATATTCTCTCAGCGGCAGTGCATCGGGATCCCAGTGATAACGGGGTCTCTCCGGATAACCGTCTGCGTAGGCAGTCTCGATATTACGGCGGAGCACTTCCAGTTCCTTCGCGCGGTTTTCACGCAGGAAAGGAATATCTTCAGCACTGAAGATGTGACGCGGACGTGCCTCGGGAATACGGTCATACAGCTCTTCAGCGGATACACGGTGGATCTCTACGTGCTTTTCTGCCAAAGTGAAGTGAACTACACCTCTCTGCATTCCGTCTGCGAATACGTTCCAGCTGTACTGACCTGCACAGGGAAGGGCATCGGGGATGATGTAGTTCTTGTCGGTCTCGCCTTTCCAGATTTCCTTGCCGTCTGCGTCATTCAGCACAACGGTGTAACGGGGCTTGGATTCCAGCGGGAGCCAGGACAGGCAGGGCGGATTTTCCTCAACCAGCCGTCCTTCATCCGGGAACGGAAAAATCTGTCCGCGGCTGCGTACTTGCTCAAAAATCGGGAGATCACTCATTTTTTTACTTCCTTTCCATCTTTAAACCAGATATATTCGCCCGTTTCGGGATCAATACGTCCGATCTGTTTTGCGGGAACGCCTGCCATAATAGCGTAATCGGGTGTGCTCTTGGTGACAACGGCACCGGCGCATACCAGATTGGCACGACCCATCTTAACGCCGCCCGTTACGGTAACATTGCTTGCCAGCCAGCAGCCGTCACCGATGACGATGCTGTCGTCGCCGTCCGGCTCTGTACGTGCGGAGAACCAGCCGGTGGCAGGATCAAATTTGTGATTGCCGGCTGCCAGAGAGCAGCGGGGACCGATCAGTACGTGATCGCCAATGGTGACATCACCGTTTACATAGCCGTACAGACCGATAAATACATATGTACCGATCTTGCTCTTGTCCTTTACGCGGATGATTGCGCCGGGAGCAACCATTACTTCGCGTCCGCCGAAGCCGAGAAGCTCGCCGCGGCGCAGATTGTCCGGCCTGTTGTCGGACATATTGCAGAATTTTGTCAGCGTGAGGAACATTTCCTCATCAAGACCGATTCCATCGTTATAACCCATGTGAAAAACCTCCGTCTGGTTCTAATTTCTGAATCCATTATAACCGATAATCCGTGCTGAGTCAATAGAAAATATGTAGTTTTTTTGGGCACATTTTTGACACAAACCGGAAATCGGATGGATTTTTTTGCGAATTTTTGTATCCTTGAAGAAATTTCAGAAAACACCTTGAAGAAAACTTCCGCAGGCGGTATAATAATAAAAAAGAAATCATGGGGAGAGCGAAATGAATTATAAAACTCTGGGAAAGACAGGGCTGTCCGTGTCGGCAGTCGGTTTCGGCGGTATTCCGATTCAGCGGATCACCAAAGAAGAAGCGCGTCCGCTGC